>JAAURS010000040.1 GCA_012032135.1 Acaryochloridaceae cyanobacterium RU_4_10
CCGCTGAAAAAGGAGAATCCGCAGCCACTCAAGAGATTTTGAGTCACTAAACTCCAAGCGCTACGCACGGCGTTTACCCCCTCTGATGGCAGGATTGAAACTCTCAGAAAAAGCCGCCTCAGCCGGATTTGAATGGCCCGATATGGATGGTGTTTGGGCCAAATTTTATGAAGAACTGGGCGAATTTCAAGAAGCCTTACTCCAAGGCAACCCCGTCGAGCAAGAGGCTGAACTGGGAGATCTACTGTTCACCCTCGTCAATATTGCCCGATGGTGCCAGATTGACCCCGCCTCCGCCCTCCATCAAACCAATCTCAAGTTGATCGAACGGATTCGTGCGATCGAAACCCAAGTTGAGAAGCCATTAGCCGAGTATTCCATTGAAGAATTAGAAACCTTTTGGCAAATTGCCAAACGTCAACTCAGCCGATTAAAACCGTCATCCCCCGCTGCGTCCCCTGAATCCTAAGGGTTCTTCTGGCACAGAGCACCTATAATGTACTCTTGTCTGAACGCTGACTGTACCAATATTCTCAGTAAGATATTGACGCTGAGGATGCTCGGGTTGCGGCAATCTCAATCAAACGCTAAAAATCTACGGAGGCCGTGAGGCAATGACGAGAGGAGTGTTCACAGCATTGGGTGCAATTGCTGTTGCGGGGTTGACAATGCCTGCGATTGCTCAAACGGCACCAACCCCCAGCGAAATAGTGCGAAGTAAATCCTGCAAAGGATGCGACCTCAGTAATGCAAACCTGAGCGGATTGGACCTCAGCGGTGCAAACCTCAGCGGTGCTAATTTAAGCAATGCCAATCTCAGCAATACCAACTTGAGCAATGCCGACCTGAGCGGTGCAATTTTTGCTCAAGCCAACCTCACCAATGCCGTTCTCACCCGTGCCAACTTGTCAAGCGTCAATCTCCAAGATGCCAACTTAACTGGAGCCAACTTAGGAGGCGCAAACCTCCTTCAGGCAACCTTACCCTCCAACGTCATCACGCCTCAATCTACAGAGGTTGTACCCTCCTTCCCCCGATCGCCCCATTCAACCAGAAGACAGATCGCACAAGCGCCTGCTGCTGGAGAAGGTGCAGAACTCGTACAAAACCCAGCAAGCGACCTATCAACGCCAAAGCCCACAGACTTAGCACCCTCTCAGATATCGGATACGGCACCTAACAATGAAACCCCAAAGGGAGGTGCCGAAACAGCCTCAGAGAAACCCACTCCTCTCGAACTCCCACCCATTAGACTCTTCAATTTAGAGACTGCAAACCAACTCCCCAGAGGAGCTATCTCTTTTTCCGTGGGTGTCCGCAATTTTTTAAATGGCCAGGGGCCCATTGGTGGCGGATTGGGAAGACAGGTCAATAACTTTAGAATTGATGTGGGTGTAACCAAGCGATTACAACTTGGCTTATCCGGCGATCTCTTTTCTGACTCTTTAGAACGCCCTGTCAATGGCCAACAGGTTCGACTCAAAACTTTGAGCGGTGCGGCAGAATTAAAATATCAAGTTTTCAAAACCGACAAACTTGCGGTGGGTGTTTTAGGATCTGCTGAATTCCTCAATATTAGAACTGATAGGACTTCTTTCCTATCTGGTACACCTCTGACAACAGGGTTTTCGGGTCGCACTATCTTTGCCGGATCGCTTCAGGTTCCCCTGACCTACAGTCTCAACAATCAGTTTCAGGTTCACCTGACACCAGGGGTTGCCTTCTTCCCAGATACCCTCAAAGGATCGCCTTTCTACGGAACGGTTTTCAATATTGGAGCGGGTGTTAGCTGGCAACCCTTGAAACGACTGAATTTCTTTGCAGACGTGCGGGTCCCTTTAGGTCCAGGCGGAAACTCCATTCGTGCCAGTAATGCATCCGTCTTTAAGAGTGTGGTATGGAGCGGGGGGTTCCGCTATTTGGTGAACCCAGCCGCCGCGATCGATATTTATGCCACGAATGCCTTTGGCACTACTCCAGCCACTCAGGTTTTGTCCTTTCTTCCTGACGGCGACCAGGTTGCGATCGCAGCTGTCCTCAACTTCACTCCAGACATTGGTCAGAACTACGCCGCTGATTTTCGGAACAAACCTCGGGTTGCTCTCACCCCAAGGGACAAACAACTCCTACTGGATGGCTTGACCATCCCCACCGCCGATACCTTGTTACCCAGAACGCTACGGGTAAGAGGAGGGGCTGGAGCCGGAAGTGGAGGCAGTATTGCCACTGGACTCACCAACGACGTCCAAATTGAATTGCTAGTCGATAAATTTGATAGTCCTGGTAACGGTGACTTAGCCATCACCCCCCTGAAGGTGGGGGCAGCAGCCAAAATTAGGTTTCTCGATCAAGTTCAAGGCGATCCCTTTCACTCAGTGTCAGAGGCACCTTTGAACAAAGCTTAAAAGTAGCCAATGGCGTTTCTGAAGGTGGCGTTATTTTCCAATATCGACCCATTCCTCGACTTGCGCTCATCATAGAGCCTAAAGGTGGGGTCTATGGGGATGATAAGCGCTTTGGAGTAGGAATAGGGACTAATCTGGAGATCTGGAAAGGAATTCAGCTCATTGGAGAATATACACCCATCCTTGCCGGACAAACAAAAACAGGGGTTTGGGGGGTTGGACTTCGCTATCTCAATGACAAGTTAGGATTGGGATTTGATGTTTATGGCAGCAATGCCAGTGGATTGAATTCCTATGGAACGCTAGTCGGACGTCCTGACCCCAGTATTGGCTTTAATGTTCACTGGCTCTTTGGTGGCCCCTAATCTCTAGATCTAACGGCAATGACCCACTGGTTCGTCCCTCTCTTAACGCTTTATGCATCCCAACGTAAAACACAGTTTGTGCAGAAAACGCTCGATCCGACTGCGGCACAAGAGCAATTTCTGAAAACAATGCTGCGGCATTACCGCCATACGGCACGGGGCCAATCCTATCGGATTGGGGACATTCGTTCTGTGGATGAATTCCGCGATCGCCTGCCCATGACTCAATATAAAGACTACGAGTCAGACATAGAACGCACCGTAGCAGGTGAGCGTAACTTACTCACACCAGAACCCGTTCGTTTTTTTACGATTACGAGTGGCACGACAGGATCTCGCAAATGGATTCCCATGACGCGGCGGTTTCAGAATGCCTTGCAGCGAGCGAATATTGCAAGTTTGGGATTTGTCCTTCAAGAGCTCCGCGCGCGGGGACAGTCCTTGGGCCAATCCCTCCTGACCAATTCAGTGCAAGTCCCCGGAAAAACCCAAGCAGGGATTGAGTATGGGTTGGCCAGTGCGGGTAGCTTGCGGTCTAGCAAACGTTTGGCACCCTTAATCTTTGCTCAACCTTATGATATTCTCCAAATCTCAGATAGTAGAACGCGACACTATCTTTGTTTGCTGTTTGGGTTGCGGTGCCGCAACTTACAAAGTATGGCGGCCAACTTCCCCATGCTATTACTGCGGACTTGTCGCTATTTAGAAGAAGAAGCTGAAAATCTGATTCGGGATTTCAAAACGGGCACCCTTTCAGAAGGGTTAGCATTAGATCCCATTTTGCGAAGTTCTCTTCAAAAGAAATGGACCGCCGACCCGTGCCGAGCTGCCGAATTAGAGTCTATCCTCCAGCAGCACGGACGCCTAACCCCTCAATTTGCTTGGCCCAACCTAACCGTCGTATCCACCGCTCGGGGTGGCACCTCGGATTTCTACTTCCAGCGCTTTGGCGAGTATTTTGGCCAAACTCCCATATTTGGTGGAGTGTATGGCTGTTCTGAGGCTACGTTTGGTATTGCCCATACGTTTGATGAAGATGGCTCTATTCTGGCCCTAGAAAGCGGATTCTATGAGTTTGTACCTGAATCTGAATGGGATTCAGACCATCCCAAAACGCTTTTGGCAGACGATGTCAGAATTGGCGATCGCTACCGGATCCTGGTCACTAACGATGCCGGATTTTACCGATACGATATCCGCGATGTGGTTGAAGTGGTTGGCTTTTATCAAAAAACCCCGCTCATCGTTTTCCGGTATCGATTGGGGGGCTTGCTCAACTCCACCAGCGAGAAAACAACCGAGTTTCACGTCATTCAAACCCTGCGCCGCCTCCAGCAAGAATTTAATTTCAATGTAGAAGACTTTTGCGTCACGCTCTCAGAGCATGAGATTCCAGCTCATTACTGGGTCAACCTCGAATTAGATTCTAACTCTAGGGTAGAGAATCTAGAAGCCCTCCTCCAACGCTTTGACGCCATTCTCCAACAAGAAAACGGCCACTACCAAGTCATGCGCCGCGATCAAGTCCCACCGCCGGGACTGCGCATTTTGGAGCAAGGCAGCTTTGAAATACTGCGTCGGCAGATGGTTCAAAAGGGGATGGGAGAGAATCAGCTCAAAGTTCCTCATATCAGTGAGAATAGAACTTTACTCTCTCATTTAGGCATTGAAACAGAAATTCATTGGCCAGAACACCTATAGTATCTCTAGGGGCGCAATGCCTTGCGCCCCTACAGCATGTCCCAGACCCATCCAGAATTTTTAACTTCTCACACCTTATGAATCCCCTTAGAATTGGCGTTGCGGGTCCAGTTGGCTCTGGCAAAACCGCCCTCGTTGATGGGCTCTGCAAAGCAATGCGCCATCGCCACGAACTGGCCGTTGTCACGAACGATATTTACACCCAAGAAGACGCTCAGTTTTTAGTCCGCAGTCAAGCCCTCAGCGGAGATCGCATTGTCGGTGTAGAAACGGGAGGCTGTCCCCATACCGCCATCCGCGAAGATGCTTCCATTAACGTGGGTGCGATCGAAACCTTAGAATTACGGTTTCCCAATTTAGAGATTGTGTTTGTCGAGAGCGGTGGCGATAACTTAGCTGCTACCTTTAGCCCAGAACTGGTAGATGTGACCATTTACGTCATTGATGTAGCAGGAGGCGATAAAATTCCTCGCAAAGGCGGACCTGGCATCACAAAGTCTGATTTATTGGTAATCAACAAAACCGACCTTGCACCTTATGTCGGAGCCGATTTAGATGTTATGGACCGAGATACTCAAACGATGCGAGGGGCAAAACCCTTTGTGTTTACGAATCTGAAGCATCAAGAAGGGCTTTCCGCTGTGGTTGAATTTATCCTGCAATATTTACCCGCTTCCTAGGGAAAATGTAAAGTTTATGCGCTCCGTTTGTCAAAAGCTTAAGGTTCAGGCCATAGCGGACAAGACTTTGATTAATGATATATTCCCAAGCAGACGTTCCAAGGTGACTCAAGTTTATCTAAACGTTAAGACACCGGACCGTTTTGTATCTAAGGCTACACTTTAGGTTGAGACAAAATCCGTAAGATCTAAAACGGTAAAGCGGCAAGCGCTGTATCCATCGGCGGGGGCATCAAATCTATTATTGTTGAACCGCTATTAAAGCGTGTGGAGTGCTGACAAAATGACTCGACCTTTCAAAAGACGCGACTTTCTGCTCATGGGTTCCGCTGTGGCAGGCAGTCTATTGCTTAAATCTTGCGGTGGTTCTTCTAGCGGACCGTCTCCCGCTGGCACCTCTTCTCCCAGCCCTGCGGCGGCTGGGGGTGGCAATACCATCAAAGTTGGGATCTTACACTCGTTGAGCGGCACAATGGCCATCAGTGAAAAGAGTGTTGTGGATGCAGAGCTGCTGGCCATTGAGGAAATTAATAACGCAGGCGGTGTCCTAGGTAAGAAAATTGAACCCATTACTGAAGACGGTGCTTCAGATTGGCCTACCTTCGCAGAAAAAGCCAAGAAACTCATCGACCAAGATAAAGTGGTAACCATTTTTGGCTGTTGGACTTCGGCCAGTCGCAAAGCTGTCAAAGAGGTGTTTGAGTCTAAAAATCACATGCTGTGGTACCCAGTGCAGTATGAAGGTCAAGAATGTTCAAAAAACATTTTCTATACAGGTGCGGCCCCCAACCAGCAAATTGAACCCTCTATTGATTGGCTGCTAGACAAATATAAAGGCAAACCCTTTTATCTGGTGGGTTCAGACTACGTGTTCCCTCGGACTGCTAACACCATCATCAAAGCCCAACTGGCGGCTAAAGGTGGCAAAGTGGTTGGGGAAGACTACATTCCCTTGGGTGGGACTGAAGTTACGCCTATTATTGCCAAGATTAAGAAAGCCATGCCCAATGGTGGCGTGATCTATAACAGCTTGAATGGAGATAGCAACGTTGCCTTCTTCAAACAGCTTCAGGGTGCTGGACTGAATCCAGACAAGTATCCTTCCATGTCTGTCAGTATTGCCGAAGAAGAAGTAAAAGCAATCGGTCCAGAGTACCTCAAAGGTCACTATGCCTCCTGGAACTACTTCATGACCGTAGAGGGTGCGGCCAACAAAAAGTTTGTAGATGCCTTCAAAGCCAAATATGGTGCGGAGCGCGTGACGAACGATCCGATGGAAGCAGCCTACATTATGGTGTACCTGTGGAAGCAAGCCGTTGAGAAAGCTAAAACAGCAGACGATCTTGAGAAAGTACGGATGGCAGCCCTTGGACAAACCTTCGAAGCCCCGGAAGGGAAAGTCACCCTAGAGAACAACCATCACTTGTCCAAGTTCGTGCGGATTGGCGAAGTCAATGACAAGGGTCTCTTTGAGATTGCCTACGCCTCTAAGGAAGCGGTCAAGCCCATTCCTTGGAACCAATTTGTGAAAGATACAAAGGGCTATTCCTGTGACTGGTCCGATCCTAAGAAGGGTGGAAAATACAAGGTCTCTTAATTTAACCCGACGTTAGCGTTTTGGATCTTGGATGACAGATTTCGATCTGCACCAAGATCCATTATTGTAAGTTGGTTCGATCCTTACTCACCCTCAGCGCGTTCTGGAGAAAATCTTTGCTCGAAAGCTTGCTGGATGGAATTTTTAATGGCATCAGTATTGGTTCGGTTTTGCTGTTAGCAGCCCTTGGACTGGCGATCGTCTTTGGGTTGATGGGCGTGATCAACATGGCCCACGGCGAACTGATGATGCTGGGAGCCTATACAACGTTTGTGGTCCAAAACGGGTTCAAAGCCTTGGGTGCACCTTGGTCGGATTTCTATATCTTCTTTGCACTCATTGCTGCTTTTATCGTCACCGCATTGGTGGGATTACTCCTAGAGCGCGGTGTTGTGAGATACCTCTACGGACGTCCCCTAGAGACGTTACTGGCCACTTGGGGCGTCAGCTTAATTTTGCAACAGTTTATCCGCAGCGTGAGCTGGCAATTTGCAGCAGGTGTGGGTGTGTTCTGTTTGCTGTTTTTTGGGGCGCTATGGCTTATCTCTCGCAGACCAGACTTTGAACAAATTCGGGGCAAGGCGATCGCCATCATGCTTCCCCTTTCCGGCGCGATCTCCCTGGTCGTCTCTAATCTTTTAGGACAAACCTATAAATTTGCTGTAACTCTCCCGTGGTTTGGGACTCAGGGTGTGGATGTAACCGCACCCAAGTGGCTGCGGGGCGGGTTGCCCTTAGGGGGTTATCAACTCCCCTATACCCGCGTCTTTATCATTGCATTGACCATTCTTTGTCTGTTTGCCGTATTTTGGTTTTTGAATCGAACCGTCTGGGGCCTGAGGATTCGCGCCGTGACGCAAAACCGCAGCATGAGCGCCTGTTTAGGGATTCCCACCCAAAAAGTAGATGCCCTCACCTTTGCGATCGGGTCGGGATTGGCGGGGGTTGCGGGTTGCGCGGTGTCGTTATTGGGATCTGTGAGTTCTAATACGGGACAATCCTACATTGTGGATACTTTTATGGTGGTGGTGATTGGTGGGGTAGGCAAGTTAGTAGGGAGCATTGTAGCTGCTGCCACCATTGGCATTATCAGCTATGTTGTGGGCTCCAATGCATTGGCCCCTTTGGTTGAATTTAGTCCCTTCCTCCAAGGATTATTGGAGTTTTTTGCGACGGCCAGCATGGCAAAAGTTTTTGTTTTTGCTTTGATTGTGATTTTCCTCCAGTTCCGTCCTGCGGGGTTGTTTCCTCAGAAAGGGAGAACGGTAGATGCTTAGGAGTTTCCCATGACCGCTGTGAAAGCTCAACCCTCCCCAAACCTTCGTTCTCGCCATCGCAAATCGATTTGGCCTGAGGCGATCGCAATCAGCATCATTGCTTTAGTCTTAATCTCGATCGTCCCAGTCGTCTTAAATGGAATGGGGCAAGGCGTGCGGATCAACCAGTTGGGGCGTTTTCTGGCGCTTGCGATCGCCGCCCTCGGCATCGATCTCATCTGGGGATATACCGGAATGCTCAGCTTAGGGCATGGGCGTGTTTTTTGCCTTGGGGGGATATGCTTTTGCCATGTACCTCCAGCTTCAACTCCCAGAAGGACAAATTCCTGAGTTTTTCTCTCTCTATGGCGTTGAAAAACTGCCGCTATTTTGGCAACCGTTTTACTCATTTCCCTTTACAATCTTTGCGGTGTTTGCCATTCCAACCCTTGTGGCCGCAATTTTAGGGTATCTGGTCTTTCGGAACCGCATTCGGGGTGTTTACTTCTCAATCCTGACCCAAGCTGCTCTGATTGTATTTTTTAACTTCTTCAACGGTCAGCAGAAGCTCATTAACGGTACTAATGGATTAAAAACAGATACATCCCTTCTGTTTGGGGTTCAAGTCAGTGATATTAAAGTTCAAACCACGTTCTATATCTGCACCATTCTGTTGCTGTTAGGCGGCTACGCCCTCTGTCGCTGGCTCACCAGTGGGCGGTTGGGAAGATTGCTGGTCGCAATTCGAGACGATGAACCTAGACTGCGATTTTCTGGCTATGACCCCACAGGCTATAAGGTTTTTGTGTTTGCTATATCCGCAGGACTAGCGGGGATTGCCGGAGCGCTGTACACCGTCCAATCCGGCATTATTACTCCTAAATCTATGGATGTCGCCTTTTCGATTGAAATGGTGATTTGGGTTGCAGTGGGGGGACGGGCAACCTTAGTAGGGGCAATCGCAGGAGCCCTGATCGTTAACTTTGCCAAAACCTTCCTCAGCGAGCAATTCCCTGCTTTTTGGTTATTTTTCCAAGGCGCATTATTTTTACTCGTGGTCACAGTTTTGCCGAGTGGATTGCTGGGGCTGCTCAGTTCTGATACCGTGCTTTGGCTGCGATCGCGCCTGGGATTCCCGCCCAAAGTCTCCACTTACCCTAGCCTTGAAGAAGATCTAGAAGTGCAATATGAACGGCAAAATCTTAGAGATTGAAAATCTAACCGTCAGTTTTGATGGATTTAAAGCCATTAACAACTTGAACTTCAGCATGGATAAAGGCGAGTTGCGGGTGGTGATTGGTCCCAACGGTGCCGGAAAGACAACCTTTATGGATGTCATTACGGGCAAAACCAAACCCACGACCGGAAAAGTCTCTTTTAAGGGCAGAAATCTCTTGCCCTATTCAGAGCATCAAATTGCCTGTATGGGCATTGGCCGCAAGTTCCAAACCCCTCGGGTTTATCTCAAACTCACCCCCCGTGAAAACCTGGAACTGTCCTGTGCCCAGCACAAAAATGTATTCGCTTCACTCGTGGGACGCGCTTCCCCAGGAGAACACCGCACCATTGCCGGACTTCTCGAAACCATTGGCCTCATCTCCAAAGCAGATATCCCCGCCGAACTTTTATCCCACGGGGAAAAGCAACGGCTGGAAATTGGAATGTTGGTAGCCCAGTCCCCCGACTTACTCTTGGTGGATGAACCCGTCGCAGGCTTAACGGATGAGGAAACTGCGAACGTAGGAAACTTGCTCTTGGCTCTAGCTGAAAATCATTCCATTATGGTGATCGAACACGACATGGAATTTGTGCGCCAAATTGCCCGTCAAGTCACCGTTCTCCACCAAGGTTCCGTCCTCTGCGAAGGCAGTATGGACGAAGTTCAGAACGATCCCCGCGTCATTGAAGTGTACCTCGGCACCCCTCAAGACGAGCATCCTGCGATCGCCTAGAAATATCCCCACCCGCTTACCCACGATAAAACCGCCATGAGTCACCCTAGTGGAGCCCTCTCAGCCCAACCAATCGGTGCAGGTTCCGATCTAATGTTAGACCTGACCGATCTCAACGTTTATTACGGAGAGAGTCACATTCTGCGGAGTGTGGACATGGGGGTGGCCCCTGGAAAAATGGTCTGTTTGATCGGTCGCAATGGTGTGGGGAAAACAACTTTACTCAAAACCGTCATGGGCTTATTGCCCACACGTACGGGCAACATCAAGCTAGCCGGAGAGTCGATCGCGCGCAAAACCTCAGACCAACGGGCGCGAATGGGGATTGGATATGTCCCTCAAGGGCGGGAAATCATTCCTCGCCTAACGGTTAAAGATAATTTGCTGTTAGGTTTGGAGGCTCGGCCTAAAGGAAGCAAAAAGTCCCAGGACATTCCAAACGAGATTTTTGATTTATTTCCCGTCTTAAAGACTATGCTGTCTCGGATGGGCGGCGACCTTAGCGGCGGCCAACAACAACAATTGGCGATCGCCCGTGCCCTGATGGGCAACCCTCGGCTGCTAGTCTTAGATGAACCCACCGAAGGGATCCAGCCCTCCATTATTTTAGAAATTGAAGCAGCAGTCCGCCGAATTATTCAAACCAAAGGTATCTCTGTTCTTTTGGTAGAACAACATCTGCACTTTGTCAGACAGGCAGACTGGTACTATGCCATGCAAAAAGGTGGGATCGTTGCCTCTGGTCCCACTCACGAACTCAGTCAACAAGTCATTCAGAAATTTTTGGCCGTATAAGTGTCTTTACAAAAGAGCCATCTTTTCTCAGCATAGAGAAGGACAAGAACCCCAGTTGGAGTATAACCAGTGGAACGTACATTTTTAGCCATCAAGCCAGACGGCGTCCAGCGGAAGCTGGTGGGAGAGATCGTTCGCCGTTTTGAAGTGAAGGGGTTTACCTTAGTGGGCCTGAAACTGATGGTGGTGAGTCGCGAGCTAGCAGAACAACATTACGGAGAACATAAAGAAAAACCCTTTTTTAGTGGGCTCGTTGATTTTATTACCTCTGGCCCCGTAGTTGCGATGGTCTGGGAAGGGAAGGGTGTCGTCGCCTCCGCTCGGAAAATTATTGGCACAACCAACCCCCTCAACTCTGAACCCGGAACCATTCGGGGTGACTTTGGAGTGGATATTGGTCGAAACATTATCCACGGCTCAGATGCGCCTGAAACTGCCGTGCGCGAAATCAGTCTTTGGTTCAAGTCAGAAGAACTGGCAAACTGGAGTCCTACGCTGAATACTTGGATTTACGAGTAATTTGAGTCAAAAAAGGATCCCTCACAAGAAGGATCCTTTTTTGTGTAGGTAAAAATTCAAAGACCTATTTGGTGACTCAAATATCTTTAGACGATCGCGCCAGTGGCGGATTAAGCTCCAGTTCATTGGCTTCAGAAGCCTGAACCTCACCATTCCTTGGTTCTAAATCTGCTTCATGTTGCTCTGTATCTTCATTAACGCGCTTAGAGAACCCCCAAAGGAATAGACAGGCAATGACGCTAATCATGAGCCATTCAGGTACAATCACGGGGTTGCTAAACAGGGTATCGTTACCCACTTTGATAAGGAGCTTCAAGCCCACTAAGGCCACTGTTAAATAACCCGCATCTTGTAAATGCACAAACTCTTTAAGCCACCGGATAAATAATTCCGCCAAAGCACGTAGGGCAATAATGCCAATTACCCCGCCTGTAATCACCAACCACCGCTTATCTGCCAGTGCGATCGCCGTTGTCACACTATCCAGGGAGAAGGCTAAGTCCGTCACTGCAATTAAGGGGATGGCCTGCCATAGCGTGCTAAAGCGGGGGCCGTGATGGTGTCCCTCTTCTTCTTCTGAGAAAAAATATTGTGCCGCCAGCCACAAAAGATATGCCGCACCCAATAATTCAAATTGCCAATACTGAATCACCCAGGTTGCGGTAAAGATGAGCAGCATCCGCATCCCAAAAGCCGCCACCATCCCTAGATTTAAAGCATTACGCTGTAACTTTTCGTCCTCTAACCCTTGAACGAGGGCAGCCAGGGCGATCGCATTGTCAGCGGACAGAACGGCTTCTAGCCCAGCTAAAATTACAACCAGGAAAAAGGTATGAACCCCAAGTTGGGGTAAAAATTCAGTTAATCGTTCTAGCATTCAAGTTTCAAGACAGGCAAAAATCAACAGGACGGACCAGAGGAGATGAAAGCTTGAGCGAGCTTCTATGGTAACAACGTAACGTCAAATCACCCTCTTTGACATCCTTGGAATGTAATATTGCTCAAAACTTTATACCTTTTGGGCTCCCAGCCTCAGCCCTTGGAGTGTTGCATGATGTAACAAACCATTCCGTCCGAACCCAATTTAGCCGACATTATGAACTAGCCGACATCAAGAACTATTCGTGTAATCTCAAGGAGTTTGGCCTTATGTTGTCAGATACTCAAGTCTTCGTCGCATTAGTGGTCGCACTGATCCCTGGCATTCTTGCATTCCGGCTGGCGACTGAACTGTACAAATAAAGTTTTACCTCATTTGTACCGCTTGCACATTTCCCATAAGGCAGTGTGCAAGTTTTTTTATGAATATTTATACCTACGGCCCATGTCTCTCTTGATCATTTTTTAGAGAAAAAATTTTAAAAATCTTATTGACTTTAAGCTGTTGACTTCGTTAGACTAGCGGCGCACAAATATTTCAAAGCTCTGGAGATAGCTAGGATTCTCAATGCTTCTGTCAGCTAGATGCAAAAAGTATCCCATCTCAACACAACAACTCAGCCCTACAGCATCACAAGTTTCTAGTTCCTTAATTTTATTTTAAGGATTCAAATCAATAGAGCCGATGATACGCCGTAGTTTTTCTGAGAAGAAGATGGTTTCGGGCGTTAGATTCTTTCTAAATCAATCATTTTTAATCATAAGCATAGGTCACTTGTTGAGTATGGGCGCACTACCAAATCCAGTTTCTTCTTCTCGTTCTCCTAGAGCGAAAGATCGGCAATCTCAGTCTGCTCGCCGTCAGGCCCAATCGCCTGCCAAGCGTCCTGCTAGAAAACTTTCATTGAATTCAGATGCCCTGACAAAAGACCTTTCTCGCGCCCGGTTTTGGGAATCTGGCGTAATGCTAGGGATGAATATTTTACTAATGGGAACTGCCATTGTGACATTGGTACACTTGATTCCTTATCAGATGACCCAGCAAGCAAAACTTCAAGAATTACGCTCTGAAGAGTCTAATATGGCTCAAACTTTGGCAAATCTCAAAAAAGAATACGAGTTGAGCCAGTCTCCTGAGATAGCTCAACGCATTGCTCAAGAACAAGGCAATCTCATGCGGGCCAATTACAAGCGTGTCTTTACAATCCCCGCACAGAAAATTCAATAAGGTTTGAGGAGAATAACAAATCGTACAATGGGGATGCGTTTATGCTCTGCATCAGCCATTGAAGTTTTGTTTTGGGGTTTTTGTATGACCAATAGTCTAATGCCGCCCAATGTGGCCGACGTTCCGCTAGATTCTTATGTCGTGCTAGGCTTGGCAACTTGTTTTATTAAAGAAGACGGAAAGCTACAGCCGATCGAAGTGGTTGAGCCTATTCCTTCTGCTGCGATCGAAGCGCTGGCGAAGGGTATTCCCACATCCTATAAAATGGCTGTAGCCACCACCTTTGGTGCAGCTTGGGCCAACGATCGAGCTCAAGTACCAGAGGCTTTTCCGGCTGAAACACAATTCTGTGAAGACTTTGAAGAACGTCTGTTGGCAGCCACCCGCAGTTTTAGATCTTATCCCGTGGCACAAACGTTACTGCCCCTAGGTCAGACTAAACGGATTTCAATTTTTCGACCGAACGCAAACGGATGCTCAATGCGGAGCGTGTGGTCAGTACTGAGGATAATGTCAAGCAACATGAGTATACCCACAAGGTACTGTAACCAAAAGTTGCTGCAACCCAAGCAGGGTGCTTACTCATTATTCTTATGGTTTTGGACTTCCGCAACACAAATACATTGTGGGCATCGGTTTTAGCCGAGACTTTACGACGATTGGGATTGCAAACCGCAATCATTTGTCCCGGATCTCGGTCTGCACCCTTGGCGGTAGCGTTTGCACAACATCCAGCCATTGAAGCGATCGCAATTTTGGATGAGCGCTCGGCGGCTTTTTTTGCATTAGGATTGGCGCGTCGGTCTGGATTGCCAGTGGTATTGGTTTGTACCTCTGGTACCGCAGGGGCTAATTTCTACCCAGCGGTGATTGAAGCCCATGAAAGTAGAGTCCCGCTGTTGATTTTGACAGCGGATCGTCCGCCAGAGTTACGCCATTGCCATGCAGGGCAAGCCATCAACCAAGCAAACCTCTATGGGGGGTACTCAAACTGGTATGCAGAACTCGCGTTGCCCGAACTGGACCTGCTGCCCTATCTTCGGCAAACTGTAGTGCAGGCTTGGGACAGCGCGCAGTTTCCCCAATTTGGTCCCGTCCACCTCAATATTCCCTTCCGAGACCCTCTCGCACCTACGCCAGACCCTGCGTTAGAGCCCATTGCTCGATCGTTTGACGAGGTGCATTTTTTCCAGATGGTTCGACCCAGAATTGGGAAAAACGATCGGGCCAATATAACTGATATAGATAATTTGCCACTGCAAACTTGGTTGGACTGCGATCGCGGGCTCATTATTGCCGGACCTACGATTCCCACCTGCGCCGCAACGTATTGTCAGGCGATCGCTCAACTCTCGCAAACGCTGGGATGGCCCGTTTTAGCAGAGGGATTGTCCCCCTTACGGAACTATGCCGACCTCAATCCCAACCTCATCTCCACCTATGACATCGTACTTCGCAACCGCGATCGTGCCGCGCAACTGCAACCAGAACAAGTCATCCGCATGGGTGAATTGCCTACCAGTAAAACCCTGCGATCGTGGCTTCAGTCTTTACCGATCCCGCAGTGGATTGTTGAACCTTCTGCGCAAAATGTAGATCCGCTTCATTGCTCTAGCGTACATCTACGGATCTCCGTAGAATCCATCGCCCGCCAGATCCCAATCGCCCCGCGTCCCCCCTCCCCTTATCTAAAATCCTGGCTCTCTCTCAACGCCACAATCCGCCAAGCCATCAACGAAACCTTTCAACACACCCAGCCAATGCGGGAAAGCAAAGTTGCATGGATGCTCTCGCAAACCTTGCCCCCCCAAACCCCACTTTTTATTGCCAACAGTATGCCTGTGCGGGATGTAGAACTATTTTGGCAACTGGGATCGTCAAGGATTCAGCCCTATTTCAACCGAGGAGCTAATGGGATTGATGGCACGCTCTCTTCTGCTTTAGGTATGTCTTATCGGCAACAAAGTAGCGTTTTATTGACGGGAGATTTATCCCTATTGCATGACACTAATGGGTTTCTGATTCATCCCCATTGGCAGGGGCATCTTACTATTGTGCTGATCGATAATTCAGGTGGAGGAATCTTTGGAATGCTACCCATTGCCGAATTTGAACCTCCCTTTGAAACGTTTTTTGCGACTCCCCAAAAGGCTGATTTCACCAAACTCTGTGAAGCCTATGGAGTCGCACATGAAATTGTTCGGTCTTGGGAAACCTTAGCTGCACGGACTAATTGCTTACCCAACCAAGGAATTAGAGTGCTGGAGATAAAATGCGATCGCACCCTAGATGCCCAGTGGCGACGGGAACATCTTCACCACTTTTCAGTCTAGATTTTTGCAGAGTAAAGGGTTACGCTCTAACCTTCCCTAACATTGCAGTCTTGGCAAATTCTAAAATTAATTTCTCCTTGAGAAATGTCCTGTATGGTTGGATTTGCTGGATGGCGTGTGTGTTTCTACGGATAATTGCCGCACCGATCTTTTTATAGAAATCAGTAAAATCCGTGTAACTTCCCATGCAAAACATGGGCATACTCTGGATAATCAAAGATAAGAATGAGTTGGGTGTTCTAACAGCACAACAATCTATACATACTCAATTGAAGTAAGTTAGATTCTGTTTTTTCTGAAGCACTCCAGTTTCAAACTTTAGCTTTTTAGCTAATCTGTGACCCATTTATCATTTTGCTATTTGATGTTTACCTATACTGCGATACATCAAGCCAGTATTTGACACTGTTGTATGACATAAATACCACTTATTAATTCATTTTTAGGTTTTGAGCTTTATGATTCACGCAACCGCAATCGGCTCTCCAAGTATGTCTACTCTTAACCGATCTTCAAACCTGTCGCTAAAGCGAGCGATCCAAACGTCTCATCCAACCTGCCTTCAATCGGATTGAAACGAATAATCCTAAAACCGCCCGACTGATTTGCAATCTCATTCCAGCCAATTGTCCTTTTGAACGAGACATTGTTTTATTTGGGCGTCAGTTTCATATCCCAGCAATGTGCAAACTCAATCCTGTCTACGAACAATTGGTCGAACTTCGGTTTAAAGCTTTATGTTTTTGGCAGATGAATGTGGCGAAGATGTTACGCCTTATTGCCAGTAAAATCTTTCAAATTTTGGGCTAAATCTCTCCTGCTTTTGAAGCTGATGGTGACATTCCATCAGCTTTTTTTCGATCTTTTGGATCGATTGCTAGCAGAAACCCTAATCTTCACGAGGGTGCAACGGATAAAGTCAGGGGCGCGAGAGAAATATGAAAAGCCAACAAAGCATGGTAGTTGGAGCGTCCCTTGCACTTTCTAGTTAGCATCGAAGAAAGACTGAACACGAGAATATCTATTCTTTAAGCTATTTTAATATTTACTGTTGATGAAATCGACTAGGCGTCGAATTGTACAGTTATTACCTCCACCTATCGAGTATAACTTTGAAGAGACAAAAAAGTCAGGAATGAATAAGCTCCCTGGCGATTTATCTTGAGGTTTGTTACGACTATGGCTAACGCGCTTATAATGAATATCCAATTCAGATTCAATTTCCTTATCTGAAATTTCGATGTCAAATTCTTCTTCCAATGCCATCGTAAAATCAGGTAGGTCGAATTCATCTATGTTCAGATGATCAACTAAGTGACTATCTAACATCACTTCATTCTCACTAATAGATAGCTGTTCACAAGCTACTTTCCGAATTCGAAAAACACAAAAGCTTTTCTTTGATCTTGTTCTAATTCTCTTGGGAGACTTTCTCGCACTGTGTAAAATTCTTTATAGCGATGCCTATCTAATGCAGAATTTTCAATATTCTTCTTTTTTCAGTATCTAAGTGATTCTTTAAAGCTTCAATTTTTGATACCACGATATCTTTGACAATGCTTAGTTCAATCTTATGCCCACTCTGACTATATATTTTCGTAGATAAATCCCACACGACTTCATTACAGCGATCTTCGAGAGCATTCAGCCCTTCTATTGTTATTGGCACACTTTCATCTAAATACTTCTTGACGATTGTAGATAACACCTTTAATTGATAATTCCTCTCAACATCACTCATTAATCAAAGTCCTCAGAGTTTATCGTTGAATACAAAATATAAAAGAAGATATTCGACGTAACCAGAGATCTAACTATATTTAGATCTCATTTTGAGACCTAAGTCACTTGTACTCTAAAATCCCGTTACCCTTGCACGCCAATGCATAAGCGAGTGCTAACATGCTTCCCCTCAAGACGCTATATCGGAAAAAGTTTAAATATAGAAACTTTGCTTAATCTCTCTAAAAGCTTCTTTGCTAGAGCATCCAAAGCTTTTTTTGCAAAATAATAATGACTTAGGCTTTAAACTGCCATCATAACTAACAAAATTGGGATCTTATCCAGCACACAATGACCGCTGCCCCACCCGTCAAATTACTTGACCAAGTCCGTCAGACCCTTCAGATCGAGCACTATGCCTATCGAATCGAGGAATCTTATCGTATGACCGCACCGAGTAGAAAGTTGGAGAGTGCGTGTGCCCATGACTTTGCTCGATCGCGTGCTAGGCAATTAGCCAAGGGAAATACTAATGCGATCGCATCTACCCTTCATATTTATGAAGCCATCTACGATTCCAGCGCGATCATCAACGGCATTAGACCTACACCTTCAACCACAACTGCGATCGCGTTTAGCTAGGACTCTCAGACTGCCTCTGATACAGCCACTTCCAAGTCATACTCGCAATAATATTCGTCAAAATATGGGCCGTCACAGGCACCAATAAATTACCCGTCACTAGGGCACTGTAGCCCAATGCGAATCCGATCGTCGTAGCCCACAGCACATAGGGCCATTGCTGCCAACTGCTCATATGCAGCACGCCAAAACACAAACTGGATGCCACCAAGCCCATCCAATTCAGCCCCAATGCTGGCAGCATCACCCCACGGAACAGCAACTCCTCACTCATTCCTGGCAACAAACCCAACCACGGCACATCAGACCAAACCAAAGGCTTGAGAATGAGCTGCAAATACCAATCCGCCGCCATCCGATAGCGCGGCCAAAGTTGGTAGAGCAAAGCACTACAAACCGTAATGACTAATCCCAAACTTAGCCCCCACAGCAAATCCAAAGAATTCCAGCGCAAAGGGAGTTGTGGAGTTGGATCTAGACGCAGCCAAACCTTGGCAACCACCAGCAGAAGGACTGCTGTAAGGCCCATCGCAATCAAAATCTGGGTTCGGCTAAGGGTTTCAAATTCAGGTTGTTGAGAAGTTTGTTTCGCCACAGCCACCCCAAGAGATATCTCGTCATATTGCTTAGCTTAAACCGTAGCAGGTTTATCGACTCACATATCAGGATTTACCCAGGTCAAGGGTTTTATCTGTGGAGTTAGTGCTAAATGGTCTACCCCCGCACGCATCGCTGCCAAAATCCCGATCGCTTCTCCATAGGATTGAGCGCGGATCGCCTGAAATCCTAGCTTCTCAGGGGTTACATTCAAAGTTGTCCAGTTATCAGAAACTGTAATAATTTGAGTTGAAGTCTGACTCCAACTCAACACCGCACTCCCACCACAGGCACTTTCTGGGATGACCACCGCATCGACCGCCTCTCGCCAAAGATCGATTCCCCGTGACAGGGCTACAAATTGAGGGGCGCGACTCAATCCCACCAACACGCAGGGTAAAAACGTATGGCCCAATTCCTCCGCAGCCGATCGCGGACTCAGTTCGGGATCCAAGGGCAAAGGCGATAGCGCGGGTGCATGGGCACAGGGCACTCTAAAGGTTCGCACCACTAAAATGGCTAATGACGGCTTCTGCTCCTGAGAGCGGATCGACACCCTGGCCGTGACGGTATTGGGTTAGGGCTTCGCCATCCAATTGCTCTGGGAATCTGGCTACCACTGCGATCGCCTCAGCTCCAGCCCGCTGCATGGCAATTTCCACAGCTCGTAACAGGCTATCTGGGTTTGTGACTGTGCCCCAGGTTGCACCGGATTCAGATGTTTTAAGGGTCACCCCTAAAGGTGCATCGGTCAATACAGCATCTGTCAGGGTGAGTCCCAATGTGGCACGGGTCGCATCCGCAACCTGCAAGTGTCGGAGCCTCAGGTCGGGCTCGATCCCGCAATCCATCACCAGCCCGATGCGATTGCTATGGACCGATCGCAGCCCCCAATCTCCAGCAGCAAATCGATCCAGCCCGTAACCCTCCACATACCAAGCATTGGGAATCGGCCAGTAAAGTTGTGCGCCGTTCAGAACATTGGGATGGGTGATGAGGCGATCGCAAACACTGGCCATAACCCGTGCGACGGGCAGAGCGTCCCCTGCATACCCACCGATCGCCGCTCCAATTCCCCGTTGGAATAATGAGCGCGACTGTAAAAGGACGATAAGTCAAGAAGATCCCTTAAGTGATGGGTT
>JAAURS010000355.1 GCA_012032135.1 Acaryochloridaceae cyanobacterium RU_4_10
TCTTTGATTTCAACGGATGTGACTCCAGCCATGGCATGATGCTGCTAAACATGGTGTTTAGTTTAGCTTATTTGACTAGAACTCATTTCTAATTGGTATGAGAATCGTTAGAAAAAGGCAAACCATAGCAGTTCCCAGAAATACCATCATAAACCAGGGATTGATGACTGTGATGTTGATGGATTGCATGGCAGCAATACCCTGTGGGGGTTGCAGTCGGGCAAGGGCACTCATGATGAAAGTTGAGAAAGCAAAGAAGACTCCAGCGATTAGCCCGCTGCCGATCGCGGCAATAAAAGTTAGGGTTGCGAGATTGTTATTAAACACGGCTGCCTCCCCATATTCCAGTTGATGCGGTCCAACGTGTAAATTCCGCGAAGTCCCTAGGCTTGCGGTCCAGAGCGCGTTCGACGCCGTCTGACAAATGGGCATTACGACCATCCAGAACCTCCCCGAACAAGTAACCCAAGAAATCAACGATGTCGGCTGGATTTCCTTGTTCGGTCATCTCCTGTGCAAATGCCTCCACCGACACAGACTTGAAGCGCAGATCTCGACCCGAAGCCTGACCGATTTCAGCGATCGCTTGTTCAAAGGTTAGCATTCGCGGGCCAGTTAGTTCGTAGAGTTGACCGACATGTCCGTCTTCAGTCAGCGCGGCAACGGCAACATCCGCAATGTCTTCGGCATCGACGAACGGTTCTGGAATATCGCCAACTGGGAGTGCCACTTCTCCGGCAAGTATGGGTTCTAGAAAAAGGCTTTCGCTGAAGTTTTGCATGAACCAACTGCAACGAACGATCGTCCAGTCCGCTCCTGAATTTTGTAACATCTGCTCCGCACGCTGTGCCTCTTCTTCCCCTCGTCCCGAGAGTAGGACCAATCGGCGGATTCCAAGATCGAGGGCTTGTGCTGTGAATGCAGCGATCGTCTCAGGTGCGCCAGGGACCGCAATATCTGGGAAAAAAGAGATATAGACTGATGTCACACCCTCTAGCGCGTCTCCCCAGGTGGAAGCGTCCTCCCAATTGAACGGTGGTTCTGCTGTGCGCGACCCGATGCGTACGGGAATGTGTCGTTCTTGCAGGCGTTCGACGATTCGACGGCCCGTCTTCCCCGAGCCTCCCAATACCAATATTGTTTGATTTGCGGTGAGGTTTGTCTCTGTATTATGTGCCATAGTTCTTCTTGCTTAATTGCTCTTTCAGCTTAGATAAATGCCTTTTGCTGGACTATCTAATTCCTGTGGAACTATCAAAATCTTGCGGTTTGCGATCGAGACACTTCGCGAACGTTTTTTAAGGTGCTTAACAGGCGCTATCGCAAACCGCATACAATCGGATCTAGATGAATTGGGTTTTCACTATGAAGACACCCGCCACTCGTCCGATTGAATGTACCAGTTTGCCCGTTTTTCGAGTCGAAACCAAGGCTGGGAGAATATTCTAGTCGAGCAATTCCAATACCCTGCGGGAGAAGGGAAACTTCATTTCCGCGACGAACACGTCATTTGCTTGTCTTTGGCCCCTCGTCCCGTTCGGATGCTCCAAATCCAAGGAGGTCGGTCTTATTCAGGACTCTATGGAAAGGGTGACTTTTGTATTGCGCCTGCTGAAGCACCATTTTTCGCGCGATGGGAGAGTGAAGATCGCTTGTTGCAAATTCGCATTCCGTCTCGATTCATCCAACAGGTTACCAGGGAAACGCTAGAGATAAATCCCGATCGACTGGAAGTCCTCTCCAAATTTCGGACTCGCGATCCTCGGCTTGAGGCGATCGCCATGATGCTCCTCACCGAACTCCAACAGGACAATTTAGGCAGCAAGCTTTACATAGATTCACTGGCCAATATACTGGCAGTGCATTTACTCAGACAGTATTCGGCTTCTCAACCCACCCTTTCCGTTTACAAAGGTGGATTGCCCCACCATCAATTGATGCAAGTTTTGGACTACATCAACGAGCATCTAAACCAGGACCTCAAGCTGACCGATTTGGCAACACTGCTGGATATGAGTCAATTCCATTTCAGCCATCAGTTCAAGCAGGCGATCGGAATATCTCCTTACCAGTACTTGCTCCAGCAACGGGTAGAACGTGCAAAGCAGTTGCTCAAGCAAACAGAGCAATCCATCATGGATATTGCGTTAGAGTGCGGGTTCAACAGCCACAGTCATTTGAGCAAACAGTTCCGGCAACTCACAGGGGTAACCCCAAAAGCTTACAGAGCGAATTAACCAGGATGCTCAGTCAAAATATTGTGGAACCACTTAGGGAAAGGCGGAGTGGGCGATCGCTCTTGCCCATGAGACTTGAGAGAACATCGCTTATCATTGGATTGGGGGTGGGTGTATGCCTCGTTCCGATCTAAGAATCCTGAAGAAACACATTGGCAGCAGTTTACAAGGAGAACTGACATGGCAACCTCAAAATCCTTAGAGGCCAGATACCCGACTCTCACACGCTTTGTGAATGAGATTGGGAGAATTGAAATAGGAGTAGGCAATTATATGATCTCATCTTTTGTTGCGGCTTATGATGAGGGCGGAACGGTTTATGAGGGACAAGACGAATACCCTAGTCTTGATGCGGCACTGCAAGATTTGGATGCTGGCATCAAGGAATATCTAGATGAATTGGGAATTTAGAGTTATTTCCTCTAGGAAAGAGAAAATTGTATGGAAACTTCACAGATTCAATGGAAACCCGATCCTCATCTAGTTGAGTGCTTGATTCAATTTGCAAAGAAGCACGGCCAAAAGCCAGAAGAAATTATTACACAAGCTGTAATCGCATATCTTGAGTCCCAGGTGAAGAATGAATTCACAGTTGTTGACGATCCTTTAATTGGCCTATTTTCAGGTTTGCCCGACCTGGCAGAAAGATCTGAGGAAATCCTTCAGCAAGCTTTTTCAAAAACTGCTGAGTAGCCATAGGGTCAACTTCTTTGTCATGCTTTATTCTTTATCTTAGTCGAGAACGCTCATAGAAAATTCTAGCCTGACATAATTGAAGTCTTGCTTTTGTAGCCACTTCAATGGAAACCTTTCCACGTAAATCTCGAATTTTATTGAGGCAACAATGCTTGATAATTTTTCCACTGGCACAAGGACAATCGTAATGCTTCTTTAAATTATTCTTGGCTAGGATTTGTAGAAATCGGCAAACAGTCAAGTTATCCTTGATACCTATTAAACATTGGTAGTATTCGTAGATTCCCTTAACTCCGTGTTCCCATTGCCCAAAAGGCCACGTTCCGGTTTCTGAGAAAGAAGTTTGACTTAAGAAAAAATTATGTAGAGGGCCATCAAGATAATCAAGAAAGGGGGCACCAATAGAAAAACATCGCCATCGATCATCTGGAATCATTACGCAGGCTGATCCATCAGGATTAATATGGTGATCAGGTTTTCGAGGTAATCGCCCTCCAACTTCATAAACGACTGGAAGCTGACTTGGATAGGTATTCGGCAAAATGATCGAAACACTGTAAACATCAAGTATAGCAAACGCCATGCCATACAGGACTAAGATAGGAGATAAACCAAAATCTTCTTCTGGATATAGCTATGCCAAAGTACTATAGTCACGACTTTCGTCAAAAAGTGGTCGATGCGATCGAGCTTGAGGGTCACAAAAAATGTGAAGTGAGTGAATTCTTCGGTATCAGCCGCAACACGATTGACCTGTGGCTCAAGCAAAAAGCCCAAACAGGTTCCTTGGCCCAAAGACCCATACACTCATCTGGGAGCAATCACAAAATTACAGATTGGGAGAAGTTCCGCGAATTTGCCAAAACTCATGGGGACAAAACCCAAAAACAAATGGCTCAATTATGGGACGGTGAAATTAGTGCCCGTACGATCTCGCGTGCGTTGCATAAAATTGGGTTTACTCGAAAAAAAACTTATGGGTGACCCAGAACGAGATGAAGCCAAGCGTAAAGTATTTTAGAGCAATTAGCGACCATCGAACCTGAAGACCTTGTTTATGCAGACGACGCGGGCATGGACAACCGAGAGGATTATGGCTACGGATGGAACGAGAAAGGAGAACGCTTTCACGCACTCAAATCAGGCCGCAGACAAGGACGTGTAAATATGATTGCGGCCTACTGCAACCATCAGTTGATGGCCCCTTTTACGATTGAGGGGGCTTGCAATCGAATCGTCTTTGAAACCTGGATTGAAACCTGCTTAATTCCCCAGCTCAAACCTAAGCAGTGGTTGGTCATTGATAATGCCACATTCCATAAAGGAGGACGTATTGAGGCGTTGATTGAGCAAGCAGGGTGTAAGGTGTTGTACCTACCTCCTTATTCTCCAGATTTCAACAAGATTGAAAAAATGTTGGTCATGGATCAAAAGTCGTATTCGTCACTGTCTAGATGACTTCAATAGTTTGCGTGAGGCAATGGAACATGTCTTGAAAATGGCGTCCTAATTGATCT
>JAAURS010000356.1 GCA_012032135.1 Acaryochloridaceae cyanobacterium RU_4_10
CGTAGCCGCTCTGAAAGAGCTAGGGGGGTTAGGGGGGATCTGGTCTGTTGTGCTATTTTTCAGAATTGGTATGACGATGGTTTGTAACCTCGGCTTGACCTTGCTGTGCAGTTTGCCAACTTCATGATTTTTCCTGATTTCGACCAATTTTCAAAGCTGGCCCAGAACGGTAATTTTGTTCCCGTTTATCGCGAATGGGTGGCGGATCTAGACACGCCTGTTTCGGCTTGGTATCGAGTGTGTGCGGGTCAGCCCTATAGCTTTCTACTGGAGTCTGTAGAAGGCGGAGAACGAGTCGGTCGTTATAGTTTTTTGGGGTGCGATCCGCTCTGGGTTCTGGAGTCGAGGGGCGATCGCACGACGCAAACCCACCGTGACGGCACAATCGCAAATTTTACGGGCAATCCCTTTGATATCTTGGCGGATTGTTTGAAGCCCTATCATCCGGTGAAGCTGCCCCAGCTTCCGTCTGGAATTGGCGGTTTGTTTGGGTTCTGGGGCTATGAGCCGATCCGTTGGATTGAGTCACGGGTGCCCATCCATGCGCTGACGGAGCAAGATTTGCCCGATGGCATCTGGATGCAAGTGGATAATTTGCTGATTTTTGACCAAGTGAAACGCAAAATCTATGCGATCGCCTATGCGGATTTGCGAAATGAACCAGACTTGGGGATGGCCTATGGGAAAGCTTGCGATCGGGTAGATGCCTTGGTCAAACGATTGCAACAGCCTTTGGACCGTACCTTAATTGAATTAACCCAACCGACGACATCCTCAGCGCCCCCTGTGAAGTTTCAGAGTAATGTCACTCAGGAACAGTTTTGTCGCAATGTAGTGAAAGCCAAGGACTATATCAAGGCTGGGGATATTTTTCAGGTGGTATTGTCACAACGGCTCTCCGTTGAATATGCGGGCGATCCGTTTATGCTCTATCGATCGTTACGGTTGATCAACCCTTCCCCTTATATGTGCTTTATGAACTTCCAGGATTGGCAACTGATTGGGTCCAGTCCTGAGGTGATGGTGAAGGCCGATCGGCAGGCGGATGCGGATGCGCCTTTGCTTGCTACCGTGCGGCCCATTGCCGGAACCCGTCCCCGTGGCAAAACTTTTGCAGAAGATCGGGCCTTTGAAACGGAACTGCTGCAAGACCCTAAAGAAATTGCCGAGCATGTGATGCTAGTGGATTTGGGACGCAACGATTTGGGTCGGGTCTGCACAAAGGGCAGCGTGCGAGTCAATCCTGAAGAATTGATGATAATTGAGCGCTATTCCCATGTGATGCACATTGTCAGCAATGTGATTGGAGAATTGGCACCCGATAAGACGGCGTGGGATTTACTGAAAGCTTGTTTCCCAGCAGGGACGGTCAGCGGTGCGCCCAAGATCCGAGCGATGGAAATTATCCATGAATTGGAGGGTTGTCGCCGTGGACCTTATTCTGGGGTATATGGGTACTACGATTTTGAAGGACAGCTCAATTCAGCTATTACCATTCGGACGATGATCGTGCAGGATACGGGGGACGATCGGCATCAGGTGAGTGTCCAGGCGGGGGCTGGGTTGGTGGCAGATTCTGTGCCAGAACTTGAATATGAGGAGACGTTGAATAAGGCAAGGGGATTGCTAGAAGCAATTCGTTTTTTGGCTCCTCTACCCGATTGATAATGCCTCAATGTTTATTATCATGGTCGCATAAGCTGTAATAAGCACATCAGTATGGTCGTCAGCAAAAGTGATATTTACATTTCGCCAGAAGAGTATCTAGAAGGCGAAAAAAGTAGCCCGGTCAAGCATGAGTACATTCAAGGTCAGGTGTATGCTATGGCAGGGGCAAACGACGCCCATAACTTAATTACGGGTAGCTTTTATTCTTTACTGAGAAATCATCTGCGTGGAAAGGGCTGTCTTCCCTACACAGGGGATATGAAAGCTCAAATCGATGTACGAGACATCTACTACTACCCAGATATCCTCGTGATCTGTGACCCTCGCGATCGCAGCTCCGAATACTCTAAGCGCTATCCTTGCTTGATCGTCGAAGTATTGTCCGACTCCACCGAAGCATTCGATCGGGGTAATAAGTTCTCTGACTATCGTCATTTAGAAACGCTGCAAGAATATGTCTTAGTCAAGCAAGATCGACAAAGCGTTGATTGTTTTCGTCGTAATGAGCAGGGCCGATGGGAACTCTATGCTTTTGTTGAAGGTGACGAAGTAGTGCTAAAGAGCATTGACTTTAGTTGTGCGATCGCATCTCTTTATGAGGATGTAATTTTAGGTATTGCATCAGCTTGAAGAGAGTAGGTAAACCTTCATTTAGACCTGCGAATTACCCAGACATACTTCTTATAAAGGCGATCGCCATCTCCTTTGACAATTGCAAATAGCACTTGGTCTTTTTCTGAACCTACAAAACGGAATTCAAGCGTACCATCGGATTGCTGTTTAAGCTTTTGTGGATTTGCGCTACCATGCATCGCGTCATGGTCTCCGGTATGAAAGTCAATTTGGGTTGTTGTATAATCAGCGTTAATATTTACCCTGAGCCGATCCGCAGCCTTGAATGGAATCACTTGAACAACATCTAAAAATTCAAGTGTATGAGCGGTGTCATCAGCATAAGGGCCTTGGCAAGTAAGCTGCTTTAACTTGCTACAGTCAAAAATGACTGCCTTTTGATATTTTTGAGTGGGTGTGCTAGTCGTCGTCAAATATACTAGCTGGTTGGCTACACGATCTATTTGTTCGCGGAGTACTTTATCAAAACATCCGGTTGGGTCATCTACCGAGCGATCGAACAATTTATTTTCAATACGATGAAGTTGCTCAACTAAAGCTAATTTCTCCGTTGGCTGTAAAAAAGCTTTAGCCTCTTGAGTCCGCTGTTGGCATTCGGAAGGCGGTTTTGCTCGTGAGGAAATAGAAGGTAAGCCATCAATGCTTTTGACGGGTGTGCAAGCAGCAGTCAGCAAAATAAACCCGATCGCAACATGGTTGAGTTGAACCATCCGTTGAGAACTAGTTAGCGTTTTCATCCCAGCATTGTAGCGTCCCGTCAGACCCAAGGTCCAGACATTTAGCTAAAGTCAGGTTTCATCATTGTTGACCACTGAGATTAGTAGTAGAAAATTATTAAAACAGGAATAATTTTTGAGGTTACTCTGATGATAATATATCATAATATTTTGGGTAAATTAAAAATAAAAACTATTGGTAGAAAACCTACTAAATTTTAAAAAACTTTATTGAATATACGATCACAAAGCTGCTAAGATAACAAATAATTTTTTGATCGTGACTTAATAAAATAATTGATGCTCCTAGGCTTAAGCTGGAAAGACCTCTTAGTCCAATTTCCTCATTATTTGCTCTGTACCAGAAGTGTTTATCATATACTAGGTAATGCTTTGAATTAAAAATCCTTTAATTTTACGTGTATGATTAGGTAAAATTATGTTGAAATCACTCAATGTCAAATGCCTTGAAACTTATATTTAACAATCTCTACAGACCATTGAGATTAACTCAGGCTCAAGTCAAGGTCTTATTTTTCTTCATCCCCTGGGGCAACTACGATTTTACTCCCAATATCAAGTATGTGTGACTTGCCAGGTGACCCCCTTGATTGGCGGGGTAAAGAATTAAGCGATAAAAACCTTCAAGGTACAAACATGGTTGGTGCCGACTTACGGCGAACTAACCTGGAAGGGGCCGATCTGTCTGGAATGAATCTTAGTGGTACTGATTTGAGAGGAGCAAACTTGAAAGGGGCAAACCTTTCTAATTCTCGGTTGATTAATGCAGATTTGCGGCGTGTAAATCTGGAAGAAGCCAATTTGAGTTGTGCGGATCTTCAAGGTTCAAACTTAGGTAGTGCAAATCTTCATAAAGCTTTATTATCTGAAACAAATTTTAGATATGCGAAACTAAGAAGAGTCAATTTTAGTTTGGCAGATTTATGTGAAGCAGATTTAAGTAGAGCAGATCTGACAGGCTCTAGATTTCACAAAGCTAATTTCTCTCGAGCCAATCTTGAAGGTTCAAATTTTGAACGCGCCGATCTTACAAAAGTAAATTTAGGAGAAGCAGCAAATCTAAACGGAGTCAAGCTCAAGAATGCTGTTTTAATTAATGCTAATTTGAGTGGAGCCGATTTGAGCGGAGCCGACCTGAGCGCAAGCATTCTGAACCGAGCTTTATTTGAAGAGACAAATCTATGCCATGCAAAGCTCATCGCCGCAAAACTAAATCATACTAAATTGAGCAGAGCTAATTTGACGGATGCTTGTTTGCGAGGTGCTCGAATTAGAGGCTATTTATAAAGTAAACCTTTAGGCGGCTAATCGCTTGAGCATCAATCGAGTCATCACCGCATAGATAGCGGCCTCACTCATCTCCGTTAAGCGCTCATAATCCTTGCTCAGACGACGATAC
>JAAURS010000357.1 GCA_012032135.1 Acaryochloridaceae cyanobacterium RU_4_10
AGCGGCTGTCGAGACGTTGCGCGGGAAGATCGCCGCCGTCGAGAAGTCGCTGGCCCTCGCAAAGACGAGCGTCGCCGGAAACGATGAGGCGCGGCTCACGTTGCAGCGCCGCCAGCTTCTCGATGAAACCGACGCGGGCGACGTCGAGCTCGCCGCGCTCCATCGGCAGGCGCCGACGCTGAAGGCCACCGTCGACGATATCGAGCGCCTGCTCGCCAATCTCGAGGCCAAAGCCTTTGCGAGCCGCGACGAGCAGGAAGTTGCCGGTTACGCGGAAGTCATGGAAACAATCTTTGCGCACGCAGACGCGATCAACCTCACTGAAAATCACCTCAAGCCTACTGGCAAGAGACCCCCAAATCTACCTCAGGCCCATTGGCACTCAACCTGAGACCTGATGGGATTTCAAACTCCTATGGGTCTGGAACGACCAATTCTGTAGTTATTGCAAGGCGATCCACCTTTCCACAACTACCAGCGTTAGAACTGCCTTCTTTATCTTCTGCCGAACAGTTCTTGCCTTCTTCAATGCAAAACGGTTCCCAAAAGTATATTTGGCCTGCAAAAGGCACCTTCACTTCTGCTTACGGTTGGCGATGGGGAAGAATGCATCGTGGTATTGACGTTGCAGGGCCAGTAGGCACTCCCATTGTGGCAGCGGCAGGAGGTGTGGTGATCAAAGCGGGTTGGAATGATGGTGGGTACGGTTACCTCGTTGAAATCCAACATCCCGATGGCAGCCTCACGCGCTATGGGCATAACAGCAGTATCAATACTCGCGTTGGTGCAGTGGTTCAGCAAGGCGAACTGATTGCGCTAATGGGCAGTACGGGACGCAGTACGGGACCTCATTGCCACTTCGAGATTCATCCCAATGGACAGAGGGCGGTAGACCCAATGATGTTCTTAAGCAGAAGCTAGAATTAATTCAACAATCTGAGCTTCCTAGGTGGGTGTTGTCGTTTAATTTTTACGGCAATGCCCATTTTTACGATCGAGCCTACTGATTAACTTCACTTATCAGTGACTTCAGCTATCCTAATATCTGATTGGGTGGGAGAGAGAAATTCATCTTTTTTATTTTAGATTTGGAGCAGAAGAGCCCCGTTTTCGGAGAGCAGCTAGCCCTCTGAAGACAAGATGGGAATCTGCTTTAAGAAGATGAATCCATCGATCGCCCTTCTCCGATCCCCACTGTTGGAAATAGGTTTGAAGGGCGATCGCATCCCCACCCGTCAAAATAATTTCACTGTTGGGATAACGGTGGCACCATTGTTCGATGATGGCGTTCAATCCTGCGATCGCAGTCCACACAACTCCACTTTGTATCGCTGTTTCCGTATCTTTGGCCCACGGGGTTGGCAGTTCTGTTGGCAGCTCTACCAGAGGCAATCCAGCCGTCCCCTCATAGAGCGATCGCATTTGCAAACTCAGCCCTGGAAGAATCGCTCCCCCGATGAGGGTTTGAGCGGCATCTGCACCTGTCAGCGTGAGGGCAGTTCCCCCATCAATCACCAGCGTGGGCCAACCATAGGTCGTGCCAGCTCCGTAAAGGGCGATCGCTCGATCCAGACCAAAGGTGGAATACATCTGTTGTAGGGGAATATCGGTGAGTTGAATGAGATTTGGATGGGGATAATGTTGCCAGACTTCTGTTTGGCTCGGCACGACAGAAGCAAACCAGAGTTCGGGATAAGTCGTGCTTTGAAGGGTGGCAAAATGCTGAAATGCGGGAGAAAGACTCAGCCAATCGGACCATTGCTGCGGCAGCACAGCTTGCAAATGCGGCGGGTGCCAGGTTTGGACTAAACGATCCCCGTCAAAAAGTGCCCAATGCAATCTTGAGTTGCCAATCGTCAGGGCAACCCAAAAATTTGACTGCAAACGAGCGTCTGAAGGCATGGGTATTAGGGTGGTTTGAGCGGCGATCGCCCTCTAAAGTATCCTATAGCCTCTCAACAACCAAGGCTCAGTTCCGGTAAGATGATCGGACTGGGTATAAATTCACTACACCCTCAAGATCGACCCTTTTGAAGGTTACACCGACACAATGTCCCTGACGCTCTACAACACTCTCACCCGCCACAAAGAAACCTTTGAGCCTATCGAGCCAGGGAAGGTACGGATGTACTGTTGCGGCGTCACGGTCTACGACTATTGCCATTTGGGACACGCACGCTCTTATATTGCATGGGACGTGGTGTGTCGCTACCTGAGATGGCGCGGGTATCAGGTTCATTACGTGCAGAACTTCACTGATATCGACGACAAGATTTTGAAACGTGCCCGCACGGAAGGCTCCACGATGGAGGCTGTGAGCGAAAAGTATATTGCCGCCTACTTTGAAGACATGGACCGCCTCAATGTCCTCAAAGCAGATGAATATCCCCGTGCCACCCATACCCTGAATGGCATCAAGCGGTTAATCCACGAACTGGAACAAAAAGGCGTGGCCTATGCAGCCGATGGGGATGTGTACTATGCGGTTCGCAAATTTCCCAACTATGGCAAACTTTCCGGTCGCAAGCTGGATGACATGGAAGCAGGAGCCAGCGGTCGGGTAGAGAATCCTGAGGAGGCCAAAAAGAAAGACCCCTTTGATTTTGCCCTTTGGAAAGGTGCGAAACCGGACGAACCTGCTTGGGAATCCCCTTGGGGCTCAGGCCGACCCGGCTGGCACATTGAATGTTCGGCAATGGTCAGGGAGCAACTGGGCGAGGAAATTGATATTCATGTGGGTGGGGCGGATCTGGTGTTTCCGCACCATGAAAATGAAATTGCCCAGTCTGAAGCGGTGACGGGTAAATCCCTTTCACGGTATTGGCTGCACAATGGCATGGTGAACGTAGACGGTGAAAAAATGTCCAAGTCTTTGGGCAATTTCACTACCATCCGCCAGTTATTGGACGAACCTCTGGAAATATTGGGGGGCGATCGCTTCCACCCGATGGCACTCCGACTCTTTGTTTTGCAAGCTCAGTACCGTAAACCCATTGACTTTACCGGAGAGGCGATCGCCGCCGCCCAAAACAGTTGGCACACGCTGACCGAAGGGCTCCTATTTGGGTTTGAGTACGGTCAATCCTTAGGATGGTCCGATGTGGCGGATACTTCCTTTGGCGATCCTACCTGTATGCGAATTCCTGAATCTTCAGAGGCTGTCCGGCGCTTCCAAAGTGCAATGGATGATGACTTCAATTCACCTGGTGGATTAGCGGTTCTGTTTGAATTGGCAAAGGAACTCCGGCGCGCGGGCAATTTAATTACCCATCAAGGACAAGCCGATCGCAGTGCTGAGGATTTGCGTCAGGACTGGCAAATCTTAGTCTGTTTGGCACAGGTATTGGGCTTAGAAGCGAAACCAGAGCCCACCACAACCCAAAGCGAAGGTAAAAACAACGATACAGCCATTGAGGAAATAATCCAGGCCCGTCAAGCAGCACGAAAGGCGAAGAATTTTGCGGAGAGTGATCGTCTGCGGGATTTGTTGGCAGCGCAAGGGATTGCCCTCATCGACCAACCCGATGGAACGACTCGTTGGCATCGGGGGTAAGTTCTAAGCATTAGCGTCCGGTTGTAGGTAAACGGTTGAGTTCTTCTCGGGAGAATTTCCAGTTTGGTAAAAACCGATTCATCCAATCCATAAAGTTTTGATTATGGGTTGGCTCTAAAATATGGGTCATTTCATGGACGATGACGTATTCAAGACAACGAGGTGGCTTTTTTGCGAGTTCTAGGTTGAGGCGAATAGTCTTGGGTTGAGGGCTACAGCTTCCCCATTTTGTTTTCATTTGTCTAATGGTGAAGCTTTCTAAGGTAATACCCATTAGCCTTTCCCACTTACCAATTAAGGGTGGGATAGCTAATTTAAGTTGTTGGCGATAGAAGGTATTTAAAACAGTTTGTTTGTAGTTGCGATCTACTCCTGGGCGAACCTGAAGACTAATCTTGTTGTGTTTTAGCTCAACTATGGGAGGCAGATCTTTTCAGTAACTTCTAGGAGATAGCGTTTTCCCCATAGATAATGACTTTCTCTAGGAAGGTATTCACGAGGAGCTTCTCTTTCTTGAGTTTGTAGTTTTTGCTGTTGTTGCCTAATCCAGTCAAGTTTGGTAATGGCAAAGACACGAATGGTTTCTGGATTGGTGTGGAGTGGGGCAGAGATACGAACGATACCGTTGGGTGGATAAACGCTCAGATGGATATTGCGGATGTCTTTTTGGACTACATCCACGTCAATATCGCCGAGTTGAAGGGTTTGTCCAGCCATAAGCGAAGCACCCACTAATATTCTGGTTGTTGCTGGAGGATGAGGAAAATGCGTTCGACCTCATCAACATCTTGCAGGATGCCATAAAGTGCAGCTTTTATCATCTGTTCTTTGGGACCGCCGTTATCTCGCCAGTTGTCTGGCCGAATG
>JAAURS010000358.1 GCA_012032135.1 Acaryochloridaceae cyanobacterium RU_4_10
GGGGCTTCCGCTCTTTTGAGGGGGGGCGGATGTTCTGTCGCATTCGTGGCTATATCTCTACGCTTAAAAAGCAAGGCTATAACGTTCTTGATTCCCTTAGGCGAGTATTTATGAAAGATCCTATTTTCCTGACTTACAACCTGAGTAGTTACGCTGAAACTCAATTTAGACAAACTCGTTCCGGCAGATCGGAGGCTTGAGGTGGCCATCAGCACTGTGATTGAGAAAAAAGATGGAGCGATCGGCTATTGGGCCTTAACTCATCCCGGCACTCAGGCAGATTTTCACAGACGAGACAGTTTTGCGATCGAATTGTAGACCATTTGGATTCAGCGATTCTCATTTTAGGGGTAGGTTATGGAAGCCTTATGCCAAGGGATATTAAAGGCGGATGTTTGGACCATTGGTAAAGCCGATCGGTGAATGGTACTGCAAGTTTAACGCATCGGATCGATCGCAGTCTTGCCCCTCACCAAGAGCGATCGCAGCTATCCCCGTCAGGGCGATCGCAGTTCTCAAGCAAGCATGGGCGATCGCATTGTCCGCGATTCTGTTTGATTGGGGCGATCATTCAGCAGGAAAAAGTTCAATCAAACCTGTTTTCTGCTTAAAGTAGGAAGGTTACGTAAGCCATGAAATGGAAATTTCGCTATAGCTCCTCTCTTTTAGCTTTAATAAACTGAGCTTCTTTGAGAACATGAAGACTCAACGCTATCTTGCCAAATACACCATACTTTTCAAGATAAACCTCCAACAACACAAAAGCAGAGATAATACCATTTATCAAAAAGAATTTGAAGTCACTAAATGCAACAAATGATACAATAAAACCAATGCCAAATGTATAAAATCTCTGGAAGTACATAAAATTTTTCTCGGCAATTTTATTGAATCTATTTAAATACAATTCAACGATCTGAAGTGAAAATAATTCACATAAACTTAGATGTTCTATTATTGTCTTAATTTCTTCAGGATGAAGATTTGGAAAATAGCTTTTTTCTAGATCTGTCATCTCATAGTTTAAAGTTGATTTTTCCAGACTTTTTATTAATGGTGTTCGCTCTTTGCTTTTAAATTTCTCTTCGACAAAAAATCGAATAATTCTGTAAAATATATATATTCCTAAAGACAGGATGTTAAGGGCTATAAAGAATTTAAATATATTATTTTCTTTAAAAAGTCGAGATATAAATGCAATTACATAGGAAAACAAAATAAAACTTGCCAAGTAGAATTCAAGATGAGGTAAAAAAGTCTTGTCCTTTCTGGATGCTGGGGTAGATTTTAAATTTCGCTTGTCAATAAAAGGCCAAAACTTAAACTCAGTATTTTGTCAAAAATAGGATATAGTTCAGTATATATCTTGCTTATGGGCTCTTTATTTATAACTTGTTCAATCTTGAAATTATCAAGTAGTTTGCGATCGCGTAGCTTTTGCCTCCTCTCAGGCGGTTCCAGCAAATAAGTACGTGCCAGTTCGTCCAACAACTCATCCACGCCAGCCAACGAACCCCGTGGTTCAGTAAACTGAATCCCGCTGTGCCAATCCCGTGCGACCTTCACTAACCGATCGTGAACAGGGATGTTAGTAGGGCGATCACCAGGAAACAAAAGCCACTCCTTAGTCTCCTTGTCTATCTCATGGGCAAAATTCTTCAGAACCTCAATGTCTTCCGATAGGCCAAAACAACGAATTCGATCCCAATGCTGGAGAAAATGAACCCGCACAGCCTGTTCATCAAAAACAAGCACACCAATATTAATCCGTTCATCTGCGATCAGATTTGGGACATATTGAATAATGCTGTATCGACTTGCCATAGATTTACCTCCTCAGCCAGCAGCCCTCAAAGTATCATCAGTTGAAGCAATACTCAATCGAAGGCCAAACCGCTTGAGCAAACGATTCAGCGTTTGTTGCGTCACATTAGATCTGGGCCGAAGTGCGCGACTCAAAGTAGAACTTGGCATCTCAATCTCCGCCGCAAACTCCTTCAGCCCATAAGCCCGAATCACCTTGCCAAGCGCCGCCTGGATTGAAATATCTTCTTCCACCGCCGCCAGCAAAAACTCCCGTGCAAACTCCCGATCCTGAAAATCCTCAGCCAGCCCTTCATTCCAGTCCTTGCTTCTGCCTCGCTTAATCATCTTCCCCTCTTGAGCAATATTCATACCAATTATCATAACTTTTGGCGATCGCAAATAAACCCTTTGTTCGCGCTCATCAAAGAAAATGGACTACTGTTTTGCACCAGAAAGCGCTGGGCCAAAAAGATGCTTCAGAAAGCTTTGGCTTAACTCCGCATCCCAGGTATGAATGCGAACCATCACCCGAGCAAACGCAAACCCAAGCTCCACCGCACGGGGCAACTGACTCGCAAGTTGAGCAATCGATAGTATCTCATCGCCATTCGTCCGATCGCGTTTGTGGTGTTTGACCAACCCCACAATATCCCCCATCGAAGCCTTCAGATGCTCGATCGCCGAACTCCCAAACGCCCAGCGACTGAACCCCCAAAACTTAGCCAAATGGTTGATTTCATCCTGCAAAAGTTGCGCGATCGCCAACTGCAACTCCCCCGTCGAGTGGGCCATCAGCCAGAGATAGACCGCGATCGCACTCCATTCCGTCGAGATTCGCGAGCAAAGGTGTTGGTAGACCGCATCCGCAGAATTGGCCCCTGGTTGATATCCGGCCACCGCATTGGGCTTAGGCTGTAACTTCTCCCCCGTTAGCTGTTGGTAAAGCTTACGCATCACAGGCGTATGTTGGCGTTCTTCCTTTTCCCAGATGCCAATGACTGGAACCCCTTGCTCCGCATCAAAATCACCCCCCACAAAATAGGCCATCTGTGGGTGAAACTCCCGCAAGTAATCCCAACTTTCCTTCGCATACCCCCGAATCGGCGCTTCAATTTCTGCTGCCCCCGCAATGACCTGAATAAAAAGCTGCGGCTCAATCCCAATAATTTGCCGAGCATTCACCTGCTTCCAATCGATCGGCTCCCAAGGTCGTTGATGGGGATTCGCAAACTGACTGGGCAGATCCGAGAGCGATCGCTCAACACATCCACCGCCAAATACCGATCCACCAACCGATTAATTCTGGCTCTAGTGCTCAGATACGTCGCTTGAACTTGGACTTGACCTGCTAAATCAGTACCAGAATTCTTTGTCACCATCAACATATGCTTACCTCAATTTCGACTTGAATGCATTCTGGCAACCCAACTCCTGAAGCAGCGACGAAGAAAGGCGATCGCAGCCAACCGCAATGCAGTCACCCCCATTGTGTAGAAGTAAGACGAAGGGGGGTGAAGCAGGGTGAAGTTTAAACTAGAATAATGGTTGTCAAAATCGCAAAAATTCGCTCCCTCTATGGACGATGTACAACTGAATCAATGGTTCTCAGACGCACAACAACGCGCCGTCGAGCACCTCGACGGCCCGTTCGATGTCCCCGAGCACGAGGCCGACGGCCCGCGCCGCCACCAGGTCCTCGGCGTGGGATGAGCTCCAGGATCTCGCGCGTGCTGCGGCGATCGAGATCGCGCGTCGCCTCGAGGATCGCTTCCGTGAGTAGCTCGTCCGCCATCCCGCCGTTGCGACGACGCACGATGCGGCGGGCGTCTGATGTTCTGGCTGCTAGATGCGGCCTTTGTTTCGGTGGTTTTATTTTCAGTAGCGGGTGGGATATTTTTTTGTTTTATAGAATTCAGAAAAAATAACGCTAGCAACACTGAAATCTTGGAAAACAAAATGAGAGTCCCAATAGTTACCAAGAATTTCTGTTAGCCCCTCGCGCGAAGAAGTGTCTTGCAAAGATTTAACCTCATAAGCTTCGCCAGTATCTTCGCCAAAATTAAGAATAAAATTCTGATCTTCGGCTTCCATCTGAAGAACCATGGGCTCAGAGCTATCGCCAGAAAAGCAACTCAGCGTTAATGTACCTCCATATGTCTTCAGTTCTTCTATTTTTTCTTAATCTCTGTCCACGCCGGGTCAAGCTTAGACCCCCCATAGTCTGAGTTGGTTTTTCTAATTGACCATGAAATTTTGAAAAGCGGCATTATGGAGCCTCTCTTATGCTTCTCATACCTTGCTCCCAACGGTATGTGTTGCCGGTAGCTTTTTCAAAAATACTTAAGCTTCTCATGCCTGCGCGCTCAGCCATTGCTGCAATATCACCATAGCAATACCCACATATTGGCTTACCACTTACTGTCAGAGTCATCCTTGCGCCTTGCGTTGCGCCTGCTTCAAAAGCCTTTTGAATAGCGCCAATTTCGGCGTGAGCGGTTGCCATGTTCCCATTGGGTAGTGTTCTGCCGAGTTTAGCCTCAGCCGCTAAAACACGATCTGAAATCAAAGTCGGTTTTTGCGCGTTAG
>JAAURS010000359.1 GCA_012032135.1 Acaryochloridaceae cyanobacterium RU_4_10
GTAGGGGAGTTCCGAATGACACTCTGTCATGGCACAATTGAGGTGATAAAAATTCTAGAGAGTCTGATTCTAAACCGTTTCAGGCTCTCTTTCCTCGTTTTTAATGCTTCCTCATGAATAATCCAGGTTAGCTAGATTTTATAGGTTTAAACGCAGAAAAGTTAAGTTTTTAGGAGATTGGTATGTTGCAAAGATACAAAAAACTCGACAATTATACGAAGAAGTTACCTGCTATGCTTGGAGGGCTACTGCTGGGCGTCTCTACGATTCCATTGACAGCCGTTGCAGCTCCCAGAATTGTTAACTGCCCTAATACTTACTATCAAGAGCCTTACAACAGCAATACTATTGTTCCACGAGGCTGTCCCGCGAATACCGTCACACAGCAAAGAATGATTCAAGGACGATTGTCCGCAAACTATGCTGTGGTAGTGAGACAAATAGCATTGCCTATTTATCCTTACCGTGGGGCATCCAATCCCAACCGGATTGTAGCCTATCGATCCGTCGGCAATTCAGTCAGTCCTTCCTTGCCCTCCACCAAGGGAAATGCGATCGCTAACGTCGTACTGAATCCGAATGGAACCGTTGATGTGCGGCTGACCAATAAGACAAATGCAACGATCGCATTTGAAGTCATTGGGCATACCCAACGCCGCTATCTCTCTGGCGGACAATTTACGCTCCTGCAAGGCATTCCTACCCCCTCTACCATTACGTTTGTGCGACAGGATAACGGCTTTGTCGAAGTTATACCTGTTTCCTCTTCTCAGGGTCTATTAGCACTGGATTTGGATGAAGATCTAAATCCTCTGGATAACAACCAGGGTGCAATCAGCATTCAGCGGAACGGACAGGTCTCGTTCAACTAAACTTGGACTTCAACTTTAAGACTTTGTAGGAGCGTGCGGGAACGTTGGGAGATTTGTTGCCAGTTCTGAGAGACGATCGCATCTCGATTGGAAATAAATCTCCCGCCATCCAACCGCGATCGCCCCTGCTGCAATGAAATCTTTTGCATTGTGCAAGGTTACGCCGCCTGTGGGAATCAGGGGGATCTGGCTGAGCGGTCCCTGAAGGCTCTGAATATATTGACTCCCGCCGAGGGTTGAGACGGGGAAAATTTTGACGCCATTGGCCCCTGCATTCCAGGCAGTCATAATTTCCGTGGGAGTGAGCGCGCCAGGATGCATGGGTAAACCCCGATCGCGGGCATACCGAATCAGCGCACCATCGACGTGGGGCATAAATCCAAACTGGGCTCCAGCAGCAATCGCAGTTTGGATCTCCGTTTGGGTCAAAAGGGTCCCGCACCCAATCGTGCAGTGAGGAAGTTCCGCACGCAGGATTTCAACTAAGTCGGCAGGGCGATCGCTATTCCAGGTAATTTCAATGAGTTGACCGCCCCCTTGTGCGATCGCTTTTGCCATTGCAAGGCCAAGAACCATAGAATGGGTACGGATGACAGCGATCGCGCGATGGGTTTTGAGGGTATCTAACCAGGCTTGGTCTTGGGAGAAAGATTGCATTTAATGAAATATAGCAATCTTTGTTACCGCTTGTAGTAGACACATCGCAAGAATTGTTAAAGGTACCCATCTGTAAAATGAGGTGATAATCGTGACTGACCTTGGGTTTACGCATGTCGCGCTGGCTGTGACACAGGTTGACCAAAGCATTCCTTTTTATGCCAAATACGCGCGGATGCAGGTCATCCACCGTCGCACGGATCCAAGCATTCAGTCTGATGTGGTGTGGCTGAGCGATCTAACACGACCGTTCATCATTGTTTTGATTGAGGTGCCTCAGGTTGATGCACCCCTCTTGCCGATCGGTCATTTAGGGGTTGGGATTGAAAGCCGTGAAGAGGTCGATCGTCTTTGTGAGGAGGCTCAATTAGAAGGAGTGCTGATTAAAGGACCGCAAGATGGCGGCTCGACAGTAGGTTACTGGGCTTTTTTAAAGGATCCTGATGGTCATACCCTTGAAATTTCTTACGGACAAGAAGTTGGGTTTACGGTCCAACAAGCCAGCAAAAACTGAACTGGGCAAAGGTGTTACATTTTCTCACTTTCCAGTTATCGATAATAGCGTTGCTCTAACCAAGCTCGAATCTCTGCTTCGGAACCAAAGGCGGCAGATGTGTTGCTCCCCGGATCGTAAACTTGATAGTATGTCCGCCCTTTACGATCGCGTCTTTGAGAAACCTTCGGCTCAGATGTTTGGACAATCCAAGCCGCGATCGCCTTTTTGACTCGACCTAAGTGCCTGCCCACATTAGCCACGCGGGTCCTGTTCAGCCCTGACGCTTGCAGCTCAAAACAAGGTGTAATCCCTTCGCATTTCGTCATTTATCCCTCCAGCGATCGCTCATTACATTCCAATTCTCGCGAACTTATCTCTATCCCACCAGAGACAAATAGGCTAAATTGTTATGGATACAGTTGTATTTTTGCAACTGTTATGGTTGCAATAATGACTGGCTGTGATGGTTAGGCTAAACATGAAAACCGAACTTCCCAATAAGGCATTGGAAAATTCCCTCTACGAGCAGGTTGCGGATCGGGTACGCAGTTTGATTGAGGAAGGTACGCTGCAACCAGGCGATCGGCTCCCTTCCGTTCGGAAACTGCATCAACAGCTTTCGGTGAGCGTGTCCACTATTTTGGAAGCCTATCGTCTGCTTGAAGACCAAGGCTGGATTAGCGCTCGTCCGCAGTCAGGCTACTATGTCAAGCAAATGTTGCTGAAAGCGCCAGAAGAACCCCTTCATTCCAATACTCTGCAACAAGATAAGCCCGTGGAGATTTCCCTGGCCTACCGCGTATACGCCAGCAAGCGCGACCCCAGCACGATCCAACTTGGCGCTGCCATGCCCAGTACCGATCTGTTTCCACTGGCTACCCTCAATCGGCTGATGGGTCAGGTGATTCGCGCCCAACCACAAATCGTTCATAACTATGAAGTGCCCTCTGGTTGCGAGGCACTGCGTCATGAAGTGGCGCGACGGCTGATGGAAGCAGGATGCTCTGTCAGTCCCAATGAGATTGTCATTACCAATGGCAGACCGAGGCGTTGTCTTTGTCCTTGCAAGCGGTAACACAACCAGGCGATACCGTTGCGATCGAGTCTCCTGCTTACTACAACCTCCTTGAAGTTCTAAATGCTCTCCATTTAAGAGTTTTAGAGCTACCTACCCATCCTCAAGAGGGCGTCTCGCTAGCAGCACTAGAATCTGCCCTGCAACAGAATCAAATTTCAGCCTGCGTGTTAGTCGCTAACTTTAACAATCCGCTGGGAAGCTGCATGAGTGCGGAGAAGAAACATCAGATTGCAAATCTCTTTTCCACTTACGACATCCCTTTAATCGAAGACGATATTTATGGCGATCTGAATTTTGAAGGGACTCGCCCCAAGGCAATTAAAGCTTTTGACACTCAGGGATTGGTACTTTACTGTGCTTCTGTAAGTAAAATCCTTTCGCCGGGATTGCGAATTGGATGGTGTGTACCCGGTCGCTACCAGATGAAGGTAGAACCTTAAAAATGTCGATGAATTTGAGTACGGCTCCCATTCCGCAGTTAACGGTGGCGGCTTTTCTTGCAAACGGTGGCTACGATCGACATCTGCGCCAACTCCGACGGGCTTTTCAGCTCCAAATGACTCGGATGACTCAGGCAATTTGTACCCATTTCCCCGTAGAAACAAAGGTGACTCGACCGAGGGGAGGCTTCATTCTTTGGTTGCAGTTCCCTGAGGAGTTTGATGCGCTTGTGTTGTATGAGGAAGCTTTGGCTCGCAATATCAATATTGCCCCAGGTATGATGTTTTCTCCTTCAGGGCATTATTGCAATTGCTTGCGGCTCAACTGTGGGCTGCCTTGGTCAGAAAATCTGGAGCAAGCGATGCAAACGTTAGGTCAGTTGTGCAAGCGGCAATTAGCGAGAAAGATACTTGGGGTTTAAGGATACGGAAAATTTATTTTTCCATCCGATCCAGGACATTCTCTGCGGATTTGATTGGCGCGAATATAACCTCGTTTTACCCGATACCAGTACCGACCATCCCGCTTAACGACTTCATACACATCAACCTTCGTACCTTTAACCAGAGATCCGCGAATTCTTGACGCAGTAGTAGGCTGTTCGCGGATGTTGGCATAGCCATCAACGGATGCAATGACACCTACACACATCTCTTTATCTTTTAACCCACATTCCGCTCTTCTTGGAGGGCAAAAAATAATTACGGGTCAGGCCCATGGAGGAGATAGTATCTACGACAACGATCGCTAAAGAACTTTAGAATATGTCGTCGCTCAGGAGTCAGATTCACAATCTGTTTGACGCCAGAGATGACCACCAAGTGAACTGCCATAAAACATTGA
>JAAURS010000360.1 GCA_012032135.1 Acaryochloridaceae cyanobacterium RU_4_10
GAACACGAACTCAGATTTAAGCGGGTCGAAAAGCCCCAGGTTTTTGAAACACTTCTTCGGCATATTTTTCCGACGGGGACGCTGCGCGGTTCGCCAACGGCGATCTTTTTGACGTTAACCAGTTGACGAAAACTACTCAAGCCCAACGTAGAATTTTTCGGCACGATTAACACCAGCCGATTGGTGAGGAGATTGTGACGTGTTCCGATGAGGATGAGCCCTTTTTTCTGGAGCGCGTTCATTTGCTTTTGTGCTGCCGACACAAAAACATCGACGGCTGCGCCCTGTTCGATTTGTTGTTGCAGCGTACCAGACGAACCAAAATTATAGGTGAGCTTAACACTAGGGTTGGCTTGGGCAAAGCGCGGTTCTATCGCTTTGAGCGCCGCTTGCAGGCTAGCCGCCGCTGAAATGAGGAGGGTACTATTGGCTCGGGCCGCTGGCGGTCTGAATCGTGGGGCGATCGCCAGTGGTACTAGACCCGTTCCTACGGACATCGCCAGAAATAACAGAATGTTTCGTCTTTTCATAAAATTATTTCTTTAACTTGACTTTATCCCGTTTTGAAGACCAGCAGGGCCGTCACTCACCCTGCTGAGTTTAACTTCAAAACTGCTGATACTCTGCTTTGAGACAGACAGCCTAATTTGGTCTGCCGTGCCTGCCGCCGAATCTCCAACATGCGATCGGGATGCTCCAACACCTCACACACCGCATTGACCATAGGTCTGCCCATTTGCTGCTGGGGCACTATAACTCACCCCATCCCCACCCACAATCACCACATGTGCCTGAGGACGACGCGCCATCATTTCCGGCAACGATCGCATAAAACAATGGTAGCCACGGCTCGGCTCCAGATTGCGATTCACAACCGTAATCACCTCATCTTGAGGCGTTAGCGTCAGTTTATCCCGTGCAAACTGCATCCTAACGTTCGGATCCGGCATCACCCGCGCCGTATCGATTCCGTAGTCTCGCTTCATCTCATAACACATTGAAAACCCAACTGGACTTAGAATCTAAAAATAGTCGATCTTCATCATTGATTGCGATCTCAATAACTTCTACCTTTCACGACTGCAAGTAGGTAATACATGGCTTTCCATTGCTTAGGCCCAATAAAAAGGCCACCTACAAGAGATGGCCTCAAAAATTTTGGGAACGCGCAGAGAAAGTTCAGCTATGCACGACCAACTTAACGTTTGCATTTTGTAAGCCAGGACGTTTTGCTGCAACCAGCGTTTTGTTAATGGCGTACTTTTGATTAATAGAATTAATTAACTCGGTTTGATTATGCTTCTTCGCAACGCCCCAGAGGTCAGCAATCAAATCAAAAGTACCATCCGTATTCTGAGACCAACCCAGATCGTATTCGCCTTCAAGGACAGCAACAATGTCTGCCCGAACGCGCTGACCGTGATAGCCTCTAACATCGGCTTCAGTTTTGACTTGAACGCCCAAATCCTTGAGTGAGGTTTTCAAAATCTCAGCATCTGTGATTTTGGTACGAAGGGTGCTGAAGTGTGACATAACAATCGTCCTCCACGGGTGAGATATATACAACGTTTGACTGACAGAACCGCTCAACATGACTAGCGTTGCGGCTATTCAATTGAAAACTAGCAAAGTGCTAGCTTTTCCTCCCGATGGGGTCAGGAGAAAACTTGTTAGAACTCCAACCGTTGGTATTCAGCCACGGAGGCTGCGGCGGGTCTGGCACGCTGTCGAGCCCATTCTCGTAGAGCGGTGACCTGTTCGGTCATGGTCTTGGACAGCGGTATAGTTGCTCGACTGGCGGCAATAATGTCGAGCTGGGTAAACTCTCTATCTTGAGCAAACGCTTCATACATGGCAGCGATAATGGCCTGTTCGATTTCTGCACCAGAAAAACCATCGCAGACGTTTGCCAATTGCTCTACATCAAAGCGGTCAATTTCATGTCGACGTTTGGAGAGGTGAATTTTGAAAATATCTTCGCGCTCTGCATGAGTGGGAAGGTCTACAAAGAAAATCTCGTCGAATCGACCCTTGCGTAAAAACTCGCCCGGCAGACGTTCCACGCGATTGGCTGTGGCCATCACAAACACAGGAGAAGACTTGTCCTGCATCCAGGTCAAGAACGAGCCAAAAATGCGGCTAGAGGTTCCACCATCGGAATCAGCAGAGCCCGCACCTCCCGCAAATGCTTTATCCATTTCATCAATGAACAAAATGGCAGGAGAAATAGATTCAGCAGTTCTAAGCGCCGCACGTAAATTTGCTTCAGAACGACCGACGGTTGATCCATCGTAGACGCGGCCCATATCTAGTCTCAGGAGTGGCAATCCCCACAATAACGATGTGGTCTTAGCAATCAGAGATTTGCCGCAACCCGGCACCCCTAGGATTAGCATTCCTTTCGGCTGAGGCAATCCATAAGCACGCGCTCGTTCCGTAAAAGCATAGGAGCGCTGTCTCAACCAATGTTTCAACTCCTCCAAGCCACCCACAGATTCTAGGGTTTCATCGACATCAATAAACTCTAAAATCCCATTGCGACGGATGAGCTGCTTCTTCTCCGAAAGGATAATACTGACTTCTGACTCAGTCAGCTGTCCGGCAGTTACCTTCGCTTTTTGGTAAACCTTCTCCGTCTCATCGCGAGTCAGACCCAGAGCAGCTTTAAGCAGCTTTTCTCTGATTTCAGCGGTCAGGCGATTGTTAGAATGAGGTAATTGCTCAGACAGAACTTCGTCCAATTCGGCGATGCTGGGCAGCGGAAAGTCCAGCACGACGATATCCTTCTCAAGTTCAACGGGAATTTGTTGAACGGGAGACATTAGAACGATTGTTTTTAAAGTGCCCTTAAAATTGGCAATGACATCCCGCAGACACCGAATCACTTGAGGGCTGTAAAAAGGAGGAAGATCCTTAAACACAAATATGGCTGGATCTTTCTCGCGATTTGCAGCTTGAATCGCTACTTCCGGCGACATCGTACTGTTATGAGCGACGTGTCGCGGTTGTCCGTACTCTACAAGTCCGTGGGTTACGGTCCAAACATACATTCTGCGCTGGGGCCTTTCAGCTTGCGCGATGACAGAAATGGCTTGCTCTGCCCGCTCTTCTTCAGGCGTCACTAGGTAGATTAGGGGATATTGAGCTTTGACTAGAACCTTTAGCTCTTCTCTCATAGCCTTCACCTTGCGTTAGAGTCGGCGGGTTACTCAGTAGCCTGAGCGTTACATCGTAAGCACCATTACCTCATCCGAAGCCTATATAGCAACAATTGTGGCTAGACGCTGGCAGGAATAAGGGTTTCAGAGGGGACGGGTTGGACTTGCAGGTCCTCATCGCTGAGGAGTCCGGGTTGACGCTTGAGGGTGACAAGCTCGTTAGAACGGAAGACAACAGAAGAGGTGCATTCGGGACAGCTATAAACCTGGTGGGCAGAACCGGATACAGCAGCTTCTACTTCATCTACAACATCTGAGTGATGCAGATAAAAAGCAAGTGCCCGTTCTGCGATCGCAGACATTGGCTCTGTTTCAACTGCGGCCTTAATCTTAAGCTCACGATGAAGCTCAGGCGGCAAATATAACGTGACTTTCTGTTTGTCTTGCATATTTTTTATGCGTTACCCAGGTATATGCGTTCCACTTTAAAGATTCTTTTGAATGCTGTCAAGGCAGCAAGCTGTCATGACGTCAAAAAATTTACATTACTTAATATTTAAGCGCGTTTAAAATAAATTCCTCTGCCGCAATTGTGGCAGAGGAATTTTCACAAGGCTTGGCGGTTCCAACCGTTGGCTGAATTATTAAGGTGCTAAAGCATTGCCTCTAATCAAAGAGCCGATCGTCTTTGCCGTAATCTTAAGCTGCGTAAGCGGATTGGCTGGCACTACAGTCTTATAAAGATAGCTGTCAAAGGTTAGGCGCTGTACATCAATGTCAGAGCACATTTCCACAAAAGCTTCCCGCGTCGCATCGGAGCGATAGAACACCCGCTGGAGAATATCCAGCACTAAATAGGTGATGCCGTACTCCTTATCCCATTGCTTGATATAAGCTTTGAGATCGCCCTCCGTGGGAATTTTTGTACCGCCTTCAGAGCGTGCCACGATTGTCTCCGCACACATCCGCGCGGATTTTGCCGCAAAGTAAATCCCTTCACCGGAAGACTTGGTGACGGTTCCTGCTGCATCTCCCACCAAGGCCACGCGACCCACCACCCGACGGGGTCTGGGATGTTCGGGGATGGGATGGGCTTCAACTTTAATAATTTCTCCACCCTGAAGCCGCTTTGCCGCACGGGCGCGAATCCCTGCCTGAAGCTTTTTGATATCGGCTTTATGCACCTGCATCGTTCCCGTTCCCACTGCAACGTGGTCGTATTTG
>JAAURS010000041.1 GCA_012032135.1 Acaryochloridaceae cyanobacterium RU_4_10
CACCCAGTACGATCGTGGCAGCCCTGAGAGAGATGGGATATCCCTGCTCTAGTTTTGCTGCAACAGCCGCTCTAGAGCAGGAACTCCAACGTCTCGCGCGCTGGTATCAATGTCCAGCTTCCAAATTAGCAACTTTGCCTTAAAGATTGCCGCCGCGAAAGGCCAACAGCACTACTACAGCGGGGCCAGCAATCACAATCATGGCTAGCATGGTGAGCTGAAAAATCACTTCAAAGTTAATGCTGGAAAAAACATTGAAAATATCGAAAATGCCTGCAACTAACACGTTTCGTCCTCCCAGAACAAGCCAAATATCAACTTAGCTAAGGACATTGTCCGAAAACAAAGGCCAAGCCATAAGCCACTTGACATTCGAGGACAATACTCTAGCTGACCATTTATTGTACCAGCGTTGTTACATAGGCTCTTTGAATGGTTGCAATTGTACAAAAAATGTCCTGGGTAATGCCATACAGTAGACTTTATCAACTTTTCCTACTTTTCTTGACCCATCTTCACTTTTTCCTACCTTTTTAGGTTGCTTGAAGAGCAATATTTGGTCTTTTTTGCCGATGAACGAGTCGGAATCGGTTTCTTCTTCGGTTGCTCAATCTTCGCCCCCTCTGGGGCATAGCCTTGAAATCCTGTATCCTGCCACAATGTACTCATCATAATTCAGCAAGGCGTTTTTCCAGAAATCGACGTTCGGGTTCCTGCCGTGCGATCGCCAGTGCTTGCCGATAAGATGCTTTCGCATCAACTGTTTTACCCAAACGTCGGCAGAGGTCAGCTCGTGCTGCGTGAGCCAAGTGGTAATCAGTTAAAGTGTCCTGCGCCAGAATATTGTCAATGAGTTGTAGTCCCACCAACGGCCCATCTCGCATTGCTACCGCCACCGCCCGATTTAAGTCAATTACAGGTGAGGGTTGTGCTTGTGCCAACAGATCGTACAGAGCCACAATCTGTGCCCAGTTCGTTGCTGAGGCGCTGGAAGCGTCGGCATGGACTGCGGCGATCGCAGCCTGAATGGTATACGCTCCAAGCTGTTGATAAGATAGTGCCTGTTCGACTCGTGTCTTTCCTTCCGCAATCTGTTCCTGATTCCAGAAGGAACGGTCTTGATCTTCCAACAGGATTAAGTCCCCGTCTGGTGAGGTGCGAGCCGTGCGTCGCGACTCCTGAAATAGCATGAGAGCGAGCAGTCCCATCGTTTCTGGGTCAGGTAATAACTCCCCCAATAACCGTCCCAGACGAATTGCTTCGCTCGAGAGATCGGACCGCGTCACGGACTCGCCTGAGGAAGCCGAGTACCCCTCGTTGAACACCAGATAAATGACGGACAGTACCGAGTCTAAGCGGTCGGGAAGATCGACGATCGCAGGCACTTCATAGGGGATTCGCGCATCCCGAATTTTTGCTTTACCGCGCACAATCCGCTGGGCGATCGTGGGTGGGGCGCTCAGGAATGCACTAGCAATTTCCTCAGTCTTGAGACCGCAGATTTCTCGCAGAGTGAGGGCAACCTGGGTGCTAGGAGCCAATGCTGGGTGGCAGCAGGTGAAGATCAACCGCAGGCGATCGTCTTCAACTTCTATATCGTCCGTTGCTTCGAGAGGAGCGCTCTCCTCGGGACGGGAGAGTTCGCTCAGGGAAGCATTGAAGCGCGCACGGCGGCGAAGGGTATCGATCGCCTTAAAACGGCCTGCAGAAATCAGCCACGATCGAGGATTTTTGGGCACACCATCCCGAGTCCATTGTTGCACCGCCGCTGCAAAGGCTTCGTGTAATGCTTCTTCAGCAAGGTCGAAATCGCCCAGCAACCGAATGAGGGTGGCGAAGACTCGACGTGACTCAGTACGGTAGATCGTCTCTACCCATTCACTTACGGCTCGGGTCGCGATCTCATTCATAAAGGCTGCCCCCATCAACGTTAGAGCACGCATCGATAATAGCCATACAAAGCTATACTAAAGTATTTTTTGATTTTTGTACTTATATCAAAGTAAAGCTTTACATGTTGTCAAGGTTCCGATAACTTGCCATCCCAAATGAATAGAGATATTCATTTAGGATGAACGAATCACACCAAACTGGATCTTCAAAGAACGAAATGATAAAACTGATTTTTTGGGGTACACCTGGCAGTTTGCCGTGCCCTCCCTTCAACGCTTGCTGAAAGAACCTGAATTTGAAGTATTGGGCGTTGTCACACAACCCGATAAACCCCGTGGGCGGGGGAAACAACTCACCCCTTCTCCCATCAAACAAGTTGCTTTAGAACATGGATTTCAAGTCTGGCAACCCGCACGGGTCAAAAAAGACGAGCAAACCTTGGCAGAACTGCGATCGCACCAAGCTGACGCTTTTGTGGTGGTAGCCTACGGGCAACTGCTGTCCCAAGAAATCTTGGACATGCCGCGTCTGGGATGTATTAATGCCCACGGGTCGCTCTTACCCCAATACAGAGGTGCGGCCCCCATCCAGTGGAGTCTCTACAATGGCGACCCCACCACCGGAATCACCACCATGCTGATGGATATTGGCATGGATACGGGTCCGATGCTCCTCAAGGAAAGCATTTCCGTAGGCTTATTGGAAGATGCGGTTGATGTTGGTGCCCAGTTATCCGAAGTTTCAGCAGGTTTATTGGTGGAAACCCTTCAGAAACTCGATCGCGGTCTCCTTAAACCCATTCCTCAAGATGACGCGCTCGCCAGTTCTGCCCGGCTCATTACTAAATCTGACTTTGTAGTGGATTGGGCCAAACCTGCGATCGCCCTTCACAACCAGGTCCGTGCCTTTGTGCCCAATGTTGTCGCACAATTTAGAGAACAACCCATCAAAATTTTAAAGACCGTTCCTTTGGTCCAAAACTGTTTGAATCGACTTCCGACGGAATTCCAGCCTCTGGTCCAGACGGGATCGACGCTGGACACGAAAGAAATTGGACAGATTGTGTATCTCGCTAAACCCCACGGGCCTGTCGTGCAAACTGGACAAGGGTTGATTCTGCTTCAAACCGTTCAACTTTCTGGAAAACGTCCTCAGTCAGGATGGGATTTTGTGAATGGTTTGCGGTTACAGGTAGGCGATTTCCTGAACAACGGTGTCCCGAACCCATCGATCGCTAAGGGATAATGACCCAAAAATCCTAGACTCAAAAGACTGAAGCGCGAACAAAGCTGCGATAATGAAAAGGTTTTCTAAAAATTGCGGGCAAACAGCTTAGCCCAATATCTTTTGTCATTTCAAACAGCATTGTCTTTTACTCATCATTATGCGAACCCAATACTGCGGCGAACTTCGAGGGGATCATGTTGGCCAAACCGTCACACTATTCGGTTGGGTGGACCGCCGTCGAGATCATGGTGGGGTTATTTTTCTGGATTTGCGCGATCGCAGTGGGACGGTCCAAATTGTCAGCGACCCCGTACGGACGCCTGGAACCTATGCTAAGGCGGACTCTCTGCGCAATGAATACGTGGTTAAAATTCAGGGTCGGGTCACCCAGCGTCCTGAAGAATCGCTCAACACCAAAATTGGTACGGGCGAAATTGAAATTTACGCCGAGGACATTGAAGTCCTCAATGCCGTCCGCCAGCAGCTTCCGTTTCAAGTCTCGTCCGCAGATGCGGAGTCTGTCCGCGAAGACCTACGCCTGAAGTACCGCTACCTGGATTTGCGTCGCGAACGGATGCGCAATAATTTGTTGCTGCGCCATGAAGTCATCAAATCCGTTCGGCGCTATTTAGAAGATACGCAAGGCTTTATTGAAGTTGAGACGCCCATCCTCACCCGTTCCACCCCAGAAGGGGCGCGGGACTATTTGGTCCCCAGTCGAGTCAATCCAGGGGAATGGTTTGCCTTACCCCAGTCTCCGCAGTTGTTCAAGCAATTGCTGATGGTGTCTGGGTTCGATCGCTATTATCAAGTCGCGCGTTGTTTCCGAGACGAAGACCTGCGGGCAGACCGCCAGCCAGAATTCACCCAGCTCGACATGGAAATGAGTTTCATGTCCCAAGATGAGATCATTCAGCTCAATGAAGGTCTGATCCGGCATGTTTTCAAAACCGTGAAGCATCTCGATCTCCCCGAAACGTTTCCCCGTATCACTTATGCAGAAGCAATGGATCGCTACGGTACCGATCGCCCAGACGCGCGGTTTGGACTGGAGTTGGTCAATGTATCGGCTTTATTTGGCAAATCTGGCTTTAAAGTGTTTTCCGGTGCGATCGCCCAAGGAGGCGCGGTCAAGGTATTGCCCATTCCAGGCGGGAACGATTTTATTTCTAACGTCCGCATCAAACCGGGCGGCGATCTCTTTAAGGTGGCCTGCGAAGGTGGGGCAAAGGGGTTAGCCTATATTCGCGTCCGTGAAGGCGGTGAGATCGATACCATCGGAGCCATCAAAGATAATTTAAGCCCCGAACAACTCGCAACCCTGATGGAGCAAACTCAGGCAAAACCCGGACACCTGTTGTTGTTTGGTGCGGGTCCCACGGATATTGTGAACGCATCTCTGTCAAGGGTGCGGTTGACCGTTGGGGAAGAACTGAAACTGATCGACCCCGATGAAGTCAATCTGCTGTGGGTGGTTGATTTCCCGATGTTTGAATGGAATGCAGACGAAAAGCGCCTCGAAGCTCTACACCACCCCTTCACTGCCCCCAAACCCGAAGACCGCCACGATCTCAAAACGGCCCGCGCCCAAGCCTACGATTTGGTCTATAACGGCCTCGAACTCGGCGGGGGCAGCCTGCGGATCTACGAGCCGGAACTTCAGCAACAGGTATTTGAGGCGATCGGTCTTTCAGAAGCTGAAGCCCAAAATAAATTTGGCTTTTTAATGGAAGCGTTTAACTACGGCACCCCACCCCACGGCGGCATTGCCTTTGGATTGGACCGCTTTGTGATGTTGCTGGCCGGAGAAGACTCCATCCGAGACACGATCGCATTTCCCAAGACTCAACAGGCACGATGTCTTTTGACCCAAGCACCATCCGATGTGAGCGCCCAACAACTCAAGGAACTGCACATCCGCTCTACCTACACACAAGACTCGAAGACGATTTAAACCCTCCATCGCCGTAGAACTTAGCTCGGCCTTCTTCATCTCAGCAAAAATGGCAGACCATCCACGGGTGCGTCTGTCATTTTGTCTATAGTAAGGTCAAAACCGCAGGCGAAATCATGGGTTCTTGAATCAATCTGCCTAATTTTTAGCTTAACTGAAGTATTGATATCATCCTAATTTTGGAAAGCTTTTCTTTTACAATCGGCTCAACAAACCCAAGAATATTCGTATCGATTAACACAATCCCAAGCCTTTGAGCAGTGTTTGAAACGGTTCCGACACATTCATAAGTAGGGTTTACCGAACCTATTCGCTAAGGATGATATCTGCAAAAATGCAGGACATCTCTGTGCAATTCAAAGGTTGCACGACATCTCTAGAGTCTAATCTAGAAAAGGCTTTCAAGCATCATCCTTTATACATAATTTGATTAAAGAATGAGTATAAAACTCATCTCCGTCTGTATTCCTTAATGCAGATTTTACATTTCAAGCATACGGAAATCCGCACCTTAGTGTAAGCTATAGTAAAGTTACAGTCTTGTTTAAGTTCTTCATTAATTTTTATCTTTGTTTAAGAAAATTTGACCTTTATCGAGCTGCGCTAAGGAACCCATTTATTCTTGTCGGTGCAGGCTCAAGGAGAAAAAAGATGCGAATAGCCCAAGTTTCACCCCTATGGGAAAGAGTTCCCCCTCCTGCCTACGGCGGGATTGAGTTAGTAGTTGGCCTACTAACAGACGAACTCGTCCGACGCGGACATGATGTGACGCTTTTTGCGTCTGGTGATTCTGAAAGTCTGGCTAAGCTAGAAGCCGTCCATCCCAGAGCCGTCCGTTTAGATGCAAAAATTAAGGATTACAGTATTTACGAAGCCCTACAACTCAGTCACGTCTACCAACGGGCGGGAGAATTCGATCTCATCCATTCCCACATGGGCCATCCTGCCCTGCCCTATGCAAAGTTGGTGAAAACGCCAACCGTACATACATTGCACGGTATCTTTACCCCTGACAATGTCAAGCTGTATAGACACGCCAAAGAGCAACCCTATATCGGGATTTCTAACTCTCAAGTTGATTCGCACGCAGACCTCAATTGTGTTGCCACGGTTTATAACGCTATTGATGTCAATCGGCATCTGTTCTTCCCAGAGCCAGACGAGCCCTCTTACCTAGCATTTTTGGGCAGACTCTCTCCTGAAAAAGGCCCCCACCATGCGATCGAAATTGCCAAGCAAACAGGCATCCCCTTAAAAATGGCTGGCAAAGTCGATCCCGTAGATGTGGAATACTTTGAAAGTGAAATCAAACCGCACATTGACGGTGAGTTAATCCAGTACCTCGGCGAAGCCGACCACTACCAAAAAAATCAACTCATGGGGAGGGCCATTGCCACATTATTCCCCATCACCTGGAAAGAACCCTTTGGGTTGGTCATGATTGAATCTATGGCTGCTGGAACTCCAGTGGTTGCAATGCGTATGGGTTCTACACCTGAAATCATTTCATCGGGTAAAACAGGTTACCTCTGCGACACCGTTGATGAATGCGTGGAAGCAGTGAAGTCCATTGGCAAAATCGATCGCCAAACCTGCCGCGATCGCGTTGCCGCTCATTTTAGCGTGGCCAATATGGCAGATGGATACGAAAATGTCTATCGCAAATTAGTAGAACAGCGAGCCTCCAAGAACGGTCATTCTCGCGGCGTCTTGCAACTGGTTTCTTAAATCAAATTTGACTGTTTTAAGGGCAACATCAAAAATTGCCCTGGATTGGCAATACCAAAAATTGCTCAACTTTGTTGTTATTCAAGAAGTAAAAATGGAACCTACCATTCTTCAAAAATCACTCCTCACTTCTATCGCTACACCGGAAAAGCTACCTTCACGCCCCTATGCTTTGCCAAAGTTGCATATTCCGTCTCGGCAGTCTATTGCACTCATCTCTGAACATGGCGATCCAGCAGCAGATATAGGCCGAGAAGAAGCGGGCGGCCAAAATGTGTATGTACGAAAAGTGGGTGAGGCGTTAGCCAGTGTCGGCTGGCAAGTGGACATGTTTACTCGCAAGACCAACCCCGAAGATGAGACCATTGTTCAACACTCTCCCTACTGCCGGACGATTCGTCTCTCGGCAGGTCCAGAAACCTTTATCCCCCGCGACGAACTGTTTGAATATATGCCTGCTTTTGTAGAGGCATTTCAAGCATTTCAAGCGAAAGATGGTGGAAACTATCCCCTCATCCATACCAACTATTGGATGTCTGGCTGGGTGGGCTTGGAGCTGAAGAAGTCTAACAATTTTCAACTTCTTCATACCTATCACTCCCTTGGAGCTGTGAAATACAAAAATGTAGAGAAACCACCGATCGCTGAAGTGCGTTTGGAAACCGAGTGCCGGTTGCTGGAGGAGGCGGACAGCATTGTTGCGACGAGTCCTGAAGAGGCAGCAGATCTGCGATCGCTGGTTTCAACCAAGGATCGATTGAGATTATTCCTTGCGGAACTGATGTTGAAACATTCCGCGTAATGCCCAAAGCCGATGCTAGGGCGGCCTTGGGCATTCAGCCCGATGATAAATTGGTCTTGTATGTGGGTCGATTCGATCGTCGCAAAGGAATTGAAACCCTGGTACGGGGATTTGCTGAATTATTTGGGAAGGCTGACGCAGGGCTGCAAGCTCAGCTAAAACTCATGATTGTGGGTGGAGCGCAGGCGGGTCAGTCTGATGACTTGGAGCGATCGCGGATTCAAGCCCTCACCCGCGAGTTGGGCATTGCCGAACGCACGATTTTTGCGGGACAAATTGGCCACGACCGGTTGGCTTGGTGTTATACCGCAGCAGATGTTTGCGTTATCCCCAGTCACTACGAGCCGTTTGGGTTAGTTGCTATTGAGGCGATGGCCTGTGGCACGCCAGTGATCGCTTCTGATGTGGGCGGGTTGAAGTTTACGGTGGTTCCAAATAAGACTGGTTTATTGGTTGCACCGCAGGATGTGTCAGGATTTGCGGCGGCAATGCAAGAGGTCCTCAGCAATCCCAAGTGGTCTACTCAGGTTAGAAGCACGGCGGCAGCCTGGGTCCAGCAAAACTTTAGTTGGACGGGCGTTGCTGCCAAACTCAGCGATTTATACCGGAGCCAATTGGCAATGATGCTAGGTTCTCCTCGCCTTGTTTCTCAGCCTGTGGCCGTAGCGTCTAAGGCGATGCGTTTGTCAGCTTAAAAGGGGCTGGAACCGTTACTAAACTTGAAAAAGTTTCCTAGGTAAAAATTCTAAAACAGGTTGATACAGTTTGTATCAACCTGTTTTTATTTCTTCTGCTACACTTATTACAGTTAGGGCAAAACTAAAGTTACCTACTCAAGTAAATAATGTTTATGAAAACGCCACTAGAAGTCTCAGATTCAGTTTTCTTGTCAGAGCTAGATACCCAAACGATCAAACGTTTAGAGACGATGCTAGAGAACACCCATCTTAAACTGGTGGGCACTAACGGAGAAGAGATGCTGCTTCCAGATTCTGTTTATCAGGTTCTCCGTGAGGTTACACACCTCATGGCAGCAGGGAAATCCATTTCACTGGTCCCTCATGAGCATTACTTAAGTAGTCGAGAAGCTGCCGATCTGCTCAACGTTTCCCGTCCCTACCTCTACACCCTCCTAGACCAGACCCAAATACCCTTCATCAAAGTGGGCACCCACCGTCGGATTCGGTTTGAAGACTTGATGGCTTACAAAAACAATAGAGACAACCAACGGCGACAATCCCTAAGTGAATTAGCCGCCCTCAGTCAAGAATTAGGGTTTTATGAAGCAAACGTTGCCTCAGTAGTCAGCAACGCATAAATCAAATGGCCGCATTCCCTGTCATTCTTGATTCCTGCGTGCTTTATCCGATGTACCTAAGAGACACCTTGCTCTGTGCCGCTGAGCAGGACTCTATCGTCCACACTGGTCCCAGGAAATCTTAGATGGTGCATTGCGGAACCTAGTCGCTAAACAGCACATCACACCTCAACAGGCAAAACGCCTAGAGCAACAAATCAAATTCGCCTTTCCCGATGCAATGGTTGAGGTGACCGAGCGTCTATTGCCGTGCATGGACAACGACCCAGACGATCGCCACGTCCTAGCCGCTGCACTGATTGCCAAAGCTGAAGTGATTGTGACCGATAACCTCAAGCATTTCCTGCCCAAATCCCTGCGTCAGTTCCAAGTAGAAGCCTAAAGTGCAGACCAATTTTTAACTAACTTGTATAACTTATTGCCTGCATCAATGCTTGAAGTCCTTCAAACGCAGGTAAGCGGCATGAGAAACCCACCTATGTCCGTAACAGATTTACTCAACCTTTTAGCAAAGTCAGTACCCAACTTTGTTGGCCAATTTCAGTAGAATTATGAGTAGCGCCCCTGCTGGCAATGGGAATCAACCTCCACCGTACTGCAACAAAGCCAACCAAGGCCGCATCTCGATCGCCAACAATTGCCCCAACTTCAGGAAAGCATTCACGCGTATCGTTGTATCCACAGAGGATTCAGAAGCGGATTGCCTCATCCGAGGCACCCACTGCTCCCGTAAGAACTGCGCGTATTGCTCCTGAAGCCGATCGCTCTGGATGGGAATGTAAAGCCGACGGGTAAGACTTAACAGTTCGATAAAGTTTTGCAGTAGTAGCGAATCTTCACCATACAGCACTTGCTTCAACCATTGATGCAACAATCTATCCAGCTGCGAGGTGGTACTCTCTAAATTCAGACGACAATCCAACTGCTCGGTTTCTGTTGCGATCGCAGCCAACTCTACCAACAGCTCCCGATAGTTTGGCGCGGACAATCCTTCCACGGATGGGACCGTAAGTGCTTGAAGGGTTTGGATTGTACGATGAGCTAGGGCAACTTGAGCTGCCATTAATACTTCCTGAGGACCTTCAAACCCATCTTGTCGATAGGCCATCAGTAGGCTGTAGTTATCGCGATAAACCTGGGTATAGAGTTGGTCTAGGCGAGTCAGTGTTTCTTGAGACAACATCGCCAACAAGCGGTGACGATCTTCCGCAAACAAATCCTGAATCCCATAATGCGATCGCCAAAGTGCTGGTTCATCGCAAGCACGATGCGGGGCGTACTCGCCTGTTGGAGCTGTTCGAACAGCTCTTGCTTGAGCGCCGTGTAATGGGGACGACCCGCAAAAGATTGAACCGTGCAATGGAAATCCCATCCGCCCAAATGCAACACCGCAAAAATGACCTGAGTGGATTCGCGGGTAGTATCAGATATTAATTGCAAATGGCCCACTGCCAGCGTCAGCTTGCCCATTGCTCGTTTGTCATAATCCCGCTGGTGCATTTGATAGCTGTAGATTTTGTCCTCAGCCGGATAGGCATGGAACAACGAACTCATTGCATAGTGGGCCACCACTTGATGTAACGTCACCTGGGACGGCAACACCAATTGACGATATACCGCATCTCCAGTTTTGAAGTCTTCCACATTGCTGGGAGCCAAGGCCAAGCGCTCAATGAACTCTGGCTCTAGACTCACTCCAGCCACCTCACCCGCCAGAGCGATCGCTCTGGCCGCGTAACGTAAAATCTGGACGCCTTCTGGGCGCGAGAGTTCTTCAAAAAACCAACCACAGCTCGTATACATCAACAACGCATGGCGCTGCATTTCTAACAGCCGCAACGCATCCACTTGTTCCGTAGCTGACAGCGCCTGACGTTGATGTCGGGCCAAAAATGCATCAATAGGATCGGAGGGATCGGACGTTACGTCAGTCTGAGCTAACAACACCGACACATAGTCGTTTCTAGCCGCCCAAGGATCTTGAAAGAAGCGATCGCCACAGTCCAAATAAACCTCCACAAGGCGATCCCGCAGCCAATCCAGAGCATCCCGCAGCGGACGCCGCCAGTCTTGATGCCAGACCCCGCCTTCTCCCCCACAGCCACAATTATCTTGCCAGCGATCGACTCCATGAGCGCAACTCCAAGCCGTCACAGACTTGATTTCAACCTCCCAAGTCGGCGGGTGCAAGCTGAGGTAATGGGCAAAATTAGTAATCGTCCAACCCCGTTGCGGCAGGACGTAACGGAACGCATAAGCCAGCGCTTTTTCCGTGTTGTGTTTGTGGTGGCCAAAGGTCTCCCCGTCCGTGGCAACAGCAACGAGCTGAGATGTGGTGCGATCGCCCCGCACGGCTTGACCGATCCGATCCGCAAAGCAATCGGAACTGTGGAGGACATCCCCAAAGCCCATGTCCCGAGAGATGGGGCCGTCGTAGACAAAAATATCGATATAGCGGGATTCGTCTCCTGGCAGAAAACAACGATAAGGATGGGTCGGATCGATCTGACCGCCACCCACCTCCTGCCAAGGATAGTCCAATCCTTCGGGATCGCGCTCAGGGGGGAGCGGACGACACCGTTCAACCTGGGAGGGAGCTAGGACAATAAACTTAATCCCTTCCTCAATCAAAACCTCCAGGGTGGCATAATCCACCGCCGCTTCCGCCAGCCACATCCCTTCAGCTTTGCGCCCAAACCGCGCTTCAAAATCTGCCTTCCCCCAACGAATTTGGGTTACCTTATCCTGACGGTTGGCGAGGGGCAAAATGATGTGGTTGTAGACCTGGGCGATCGCATTGCCATGACCGTTGAGGCGATCGCAGCTTTTCCGATCTGCCTCCAAAATGCGCTGATAGACTTCCGTATCGTATTGCTCCAGCCAACGCATCAGCGTTGGGCCAATATTGAAACTGAGGTACTCATAATTGTTGATAATCTCGATCGCTTCACCCGCGTCATTGAGAATGCGCGCAAACGCATTGGGGCGATAACACTCGTGATAAATTCGTTCGTTCCAGTTATGGAACGGTGCCGCGCTGGTCTGACGCTCAATGGCATCCAAATAAGGATTTTCGCGGGGGGGTTGATAAAAATGTCCGTGGAGCGTCACATAAACCCCGCGTGTGGTCCCACAGGCTAACGTCTGTTCTAAAGCTGAGACATGATTCAAGGACTGAGAGGATGCCGCGTCGTTGTATACTGCTGTAGACTCGACAACATCGAACTGTACTTCCATAGAATGCATCCTGTAGAGGGCTTTGCGAAGATCGGCCCTCAATTTAAGCCGTCCTAAGCGTACCCTAGTCGATCCCCTCACGAGGGCTGGCGATCCCTCAACAGAAGTTTATTTTTTTTTGATAGAAGTTATTTTTTTTGCTGATGTTTCTTCATAATTTCTCTCATCTCCATTCACCTAACCATGGGCCGAACTTGCAAAAATTTCTATGCGTTAAGAGCATTTCTCGCGATAATGAGGTCATTCTTAAAATGAATCGAGTTCCTTCTATCAATTGTTGTGACACTTAAAAATCGGATCTTTCTAGGCTTACTTTTATTCGTGCCCCTCTCTATAACGGCAAATTGGATGCATTGGGGGCCTTTAGCTGTTTTTGTGACCGCTGGCTTGGCTATCTTGCCACTCGCATCTTGGATGGGGTTGGCCACGGAAGAAATCGCGGTGGTTGCAGGTCCCACTCTGGGTGGACTGATGAATGCCACCTTTGGCAACGCAACCGAACTCATTATTGCCCTTATTGCGTTGAAGGCTGGACTCATTGATGTCGTAAAAGCCAGTCTTACGGGCTCTATCATCGGCAACTTATTGTTGGTGATGGGGTTATCGATGTTTTTAGGGGGATTGCGATTTAAGGAGCAAACCTTTGCCCCCGTGGTGGCCCGCGTCAATGCATCGCTGATGAACTTAGCAGTCATTGCCATCTTGTTGCCCACTGCCATGCACTTTTCTGCACCTAAGATTCAGGAATTTCAGTTACAGCGTCTCTCCATGGGGGTTGCGCTGGTTCTGATGGCGGTTTACGTGCTCACCCTAGTATTTTCTATGAAAACCCACAGCTATCTTTACGATGTGGGGGTCGCTGAAAATGCAGAAGATCCTGAATCCGGTCATAAAACTGAACACCATCACCGTCCCAATCTCAAATTATGGGCTGGAGTTTTACTTGCGGCCACCATTGCCGTTGCGGTTGAATCTGAATTACTAGTTGAAAGCTTGGATGTGGCCACTGAGCAGATTGGCTTAACCCCACTGTTTACAGGGGTTATTTTGCTGCCCATCATTGGCAATGCCGCAGAACATGCTACGGCAGTCACTGTAGCCATGAAGAACAAAATGGATTTATCGGTTTCCGTGGCAGTGGGTTCTAGTCTGCAAATTGCATTATTCGTCGCCCCTGTTTTGGTTCTAGCGGGCTGGTTTATGGGGCAACCCATGGATTTAGATTTTAACCCCTTTGAATTGGTGGCCGTCATCGTATCCGTGATCATTGCCAATTCCATCAGTTCCGATGGTCAATCGAATTGGTTAGAGGGAATGCTGTTGCTTGCAGCTTATATCGTGCTGGGTCTAGCCTTCTATTTTCACCCGGTCGCTTAGATCTCTTAGTCCAAGATCATTTTTCTACAAATATTTCTTAACCACAAAGAAGTCGTTATATTGCTGTCCCAGGTGGGCAACCTATGTATAGGCGAGGTTTTATCGGCCGCGATCGTTCGTCGTCCGTAAAACACAGCGAATCCAAATGCTCAGAATCCTGTGCATGAAGTCGCCTAACGTCAATGGTTTCGCAAATCGGAATCATTTAATGTAATGCGGGGTAATCCAGTGCAAGATAACCAATCTTCATGTCAGGAACGACATGTTTTAGTCATTAATGATGGCAAACGACGGGCGATCGCCCTGGAGGCTGCGGCCTATTCTGTTGGTCGGGATGCCAGCAATGCGATCGTGTTGAATGTGGATACCATTTCCCGCCAACATGCCATGCTATTGCGCTTGCCCGTACCTGGGACAAAACAATATCGCTACCGAATTGTAGACGGCAACACTCAGGGGAAACCCAGTGCCAATGGTGTGTTTATCAATGGAACACCCTGCCGGAGTCAGGAAATTGAAAATGGCGATATCGTTCGCTTTGGACATACCGTAGAAGCGTCTTACCTGACGGTTTCGATGGGTGATGCAGAGTTTGCCAGTTATCTAGAATCCATCAGCTATCAAAGCCTCAAGTCAGATACCATCAATGCCAAAGAAACCATGGTGGGTGCTGCGCTATCGGAAGCAGACCTTTTATCAGTCATGACATTGCAATCCTCAACGGTTACTTCCCGCGATCGGACGACAGTTGCGCCTTGGGCAGAAACAGTCCCCGAATCAAAATTAACTGTATCTGAGGCAAGACCAACTTTAACGAAAGCCTCTCATCCCTATCGACTGTGGATGATAGTTGTACCTAGCGTTTTGGTTGTAGGTGCAGCGATCGCAGGAATCTGGATGGCCTCTCAGGGACGTCCCGCTCAGTCCTCTGCAAATGAATCGGGCAAACCAGCAATGGTGGAGTCTTCTACTCGCTAGGGCTTAATCCCAATCAGAAGTGCCATTTCCAGCCATTTCCAGTAACAATCTACTTGCTGAAACCCGATGCTGCGCAACCATTGTAGTTGAGCTTCTACATCCAACAGTTGATTGGAGGGGTCTTCGGTTTCGGGACTATAGCCAATGATGGACAGAAAACGCCGATGCAATTCTGGCGTTGGGGATGCAACATGTTCTAAGTTGCAAAAGACGCCGCCTGAATCGAGTTTTTCAAAGATTTCTTGGTAAAGCGATCGCTTGCGTTCGTGAGTCACATGATGAATGGCAAAGCTAGATACGATCGCGTCGAAGGTGCCGAGGTCGGGGAGGGGGTCATCTAAGTTATGGTCTAGGACTTGGACTGTAGCGTCCTGGGCGAAGCGATCGCGGACGGCTTCTAGCATGGTGGGAGAAAAGTCTAGAGCAACGCTTTTGGCATCAGGGCGATCGATTTTCAGGAGAGATAGTAAGCGACCGTCACCCGTGCCTAGATCTAGGATGCGTCGGACGGTGGTGGGCACTTGACGGAGTAGTTCGGCTTCCCCTTCTGTGCGATGGGGAATGCGATCGGCTCTAGCAAGGTAGTCTAGGGCATGTTGTTGCGTGGGCCACTGATTCACGAGGTCGCTCCTAGAATGATTGCAATAAACCGAATATACCAGCTACTAATGCAATGGACAGGATGTTGAGATGTCCTTTAGACGGCTTGGGAACTAATGCAAGGACGCTCCCTTGAAGCGTGATGAGTATTGCCCAAAGGATGAGTTTTACACCAATTATGTTTCACCAGCCTAACGCAGTGGTTTCAGAGTAGGATATCTAGCCTCCAAGTATTTCGAGGTCTTCACGTTCGTTTTTCTCACAACCTCGAATATCAATTTTGGGTACTGCCAAAGATATCACCCCACTCATCTTGAATCAAAAGCGATCGTCCCGCTCTAATGAATCACAATCTGACCAATCCCTTTGAGAATTTGCAACACCTCATAGAGTCGATTTGTGCGAGAAAGTAGGCTGTAAGTTTCTGAAAAATCGTATTCAGGACTTTCACCCTGTCTAACCTTCAGAAAAATAAAACTATTCCCATTCGTGACCAAGCCATATAAAGGCTTATCCCATATTGGATTCGCCATCATGTAAGCCAGTATTTGAGGAATCCCTACCTCAACATCAAACTCAGTTTCCTTAGACTCAATTACCGCTCGCCAGAATTGCTCCTGAATGACCAAAAAATCAATGCGCCCTCGGAGTGTTTCGTTTTCATCAACGGTCTCAATATCTACAGAGACTTCAGATCGCAAACGAAAAGGCGGATCGTAAAAGCCAGCCATTTCTAGCAATCGCGACACCACAATGGCATTTACCGCCCCTTCCGTTACCTGACCTGCTTCACGGTGGTACCGAAACCGCTGACGAATCCGATCCAGAGTTTCCCGCTCAATCTCACCCAGCGATGGCAAATTAGCAAACCATTCCGTAAAAAATTGATCGTCGTGCGATCGCCGCAACCCAAATCGTTGATGAACGTCATTCAGGGTCTTGACAACCTGAGTAACCGCCGTCTGTACCATCAGCCATCGCTCCACTCAACTACTCCTATGGTATGACACGAAAGCCAACCCTTGGTCGAGCAGACTTAGGATAGGCGATCGCGGACAGTCACTTGTCCCTATAGCTTTACGGCCCCTTCCCGCAAAACAACCCAGCCTCGTTCGCTCCATTTCACAACCGTTGATGGAATACGATCGCACTCCCTTGGCAACTGCCATAAATCCAAGGTAGGCGTGAAGACGGATGGAAAGTGTGACGCGATCGCATCCAGATCTTCCAGGGGAGACTGTCCCGATCGATTGAGACTGGTGGTAGCTAGCGGTCCGGTTTGCTGCAAAATCATTTGAGCGAGGGGCCAGTTAGGGACGCGAATTCCGATAGTATCTGGAGTCTCAGGGTTGACAGCGCTGGGGACGCGATCGCTTTTGGGTAAGACTAGAGTTAATGCACCGGGCCAATACTGCTCGGCGATAGCTTTCCAACTGGATTCAGCGGCTGAATTGCCTCGGACAAACGGCCACAACGCATCTGCTGTGGCTGCCATCAAATGAGGGGTTTGTCTAATGTGCGCTGTTTGGCAGCATAAATCTCAGATGCTGCGACTGGATGAGTGGCAAGTGCTGGGACGGTATCGGTGGGGAAGCCAATTAACCGTCCTGCGCGGGATGCCGCAATAAGAGCTGCTATAGAGACTTGAGGCATTTTTCTTAGCTTTCAGTAAATGCGATCGCTAAGTCCTGATAGTTCTTAGCTGCCTTCAACAGTGCGGCTTGAACTTGGGCAACGGGCAAACTTCCCAATTCCTGAGAGGTAATGACTCCAGAATCATTTGGATCGGGGACGCGAATCCTCAGATTCAGACTCTCTGCCTCCAGTTCCTTCGCCCCAATCACCGCCATAGCCGGAATTTTATCCTTTTCAGCATTGCGAATCTTCTTACCCAGGCGATCGTTGCTTCCATCCACCTCAACCCGCAACCCTTGCGCTAGAAAATCTGCTGCAACCTTTTGGGCAAAAGGCAGTTGCTCGTCTCCTACGGTGAGCAGACGGACTTGCACGGGCGACAGCCAGAAGGGGAAGTTCCCCGCATATTGTTCGATTAAAATCCCCACTAGGCGCTCTAAAAGAACCAAACGGGGCGCGGTGAATCATAATTGGACGCTTGCGGTTGCCATCTTCTGCAACGTACTCGAGCCCAAACCGCTCGGGGAGATTGTAGTCTACCTGAACGGTACCGAGCTGCCACTCGCGCTCGAGTACATCCTGGAAAATGAAATCCAGCTTGGGACCGTAGAATGCAGCTTCACCAATACCTTCAAAATGATCCATACCCAAGGTTTCTACGGCGCGACGGATGGCGTTTTGGGCTTTATCCCAAGCTTCATCACTGCCGATGTATTTATCAGATGCGGGATCGCGGAAGCTGAGGCGAGCGCGGAAGTTCTTGAGCTGAAGTTTGTCGAACACGGACAAAATCAGATCCACGACCTTCAAAAACTCATCGTCCAATTGTTCCGGCGTGACAAACAGGTGAGAGTCATCCACGGTAAAGCCGCGCACCCGCGTCAATCCCCCCAACTCACCCGATTGCTCGTAGCGATAAACCGTCCCAAATTCCGCCAACCGCATGGGCAAATCCCGATACGATCGCAGTTCGCTTTGATAAATCTGAATGTGGAACGGACAGTTCATGGGTTTCATGACAAACCCCTGCTCCGCTAGGCGATCGCCCTCGTTCTCGCTCATGAGCGGAAACATATCTTCATGGTACTTTTGCCAATGCCCAGAGGTCTTGAACAAATCCACCCGCGCAATGTGGGGCGTGACGACGGGTAAATAACCCCGCTTGATTTGCTCCTGTTTCAAAAAGTCTTCCAACAGAAAACGGAGGGTGGTTCCTTTGGGGGTCCACAGGGGTAACCCTGGTCCAACCAAATCGGAAAAAATAAATAGTCCTAATTCTTTACCTAGCTTCCGGTGATCTCGGCGCAGAGCTTCTTCTTTACGGCGTTTGTATTCCACAAGCTGTTCTGGGGTTTCCCAGGCGGTGCCGTAGATGCGTTGAAGTTGGGCCTTGGTTTCATCACCGCGCCAATAGGCTCCTGCGACACTTTCCAACTCAATGGCTTTAGGGTTAAGATTGGCGGTAGATTCAACGTGCGGACCCGCACACAAATCCCACCACTCTTCGCCGAGGTGGTACAGGGTAATAGGCTCTTGAAGCCCTTCAAGGATCTCTAGTTTGTAGGGTTCGTTGAGGGCTTGAATGCGCCGTTCGGCTTCAGCGCGGGGTACTTCTTCTCTTGTGACGGGAAGTTTGCGGTTAATGATTTTAATCATTTCTTTTTTGATAGCCTTTAAGTCCTCCTCAGAAAAGGGGTTAGGGCTATCAAAGTCGTAGTAAAAGCCATTTTCAATCCAAGGTCCAATTGTGACTTGAGTACCCGGAAAAAGCTTTTGCACCGCCATTGCCATGACATGAGAGGTTGTATGGCGAATCTTTTTGAGAGATTCGGATTCACTGGTTTTAGGCAAGCGTAAACGTTCGGGCTGTTCGGAGGCAGACATCGGCGACCTATGGATGGACATCAAAATGAGCGCAATACAGTTTCTATCTTATCTGACTCGGAGGGGGCATTGGTTCAGTTAGGCAGAACTCGGAGGACACGAAACAATGTGACAGGATCTTGGCGGGGTTGGGCAAAGCGATGGCTAATGGGGTTGGTGAACCGCGCGCTTACAGAACGCCTAAACCGTCTGGAACAGCAGATGCTGGCCTATCGGCAAGAAAATGTTGACCTCCACCAAAAATTTAAAATGGAGCAGGAACAGCTCGATTGCGTTAAAGAACGACTGGCAACCCTAGAGTACGGCGTCCAAATGGCAATGAAGCCCAAGGACAACAAGCCCAGTGAAGTGGAGCGACAACTCACTCGAATTTGGCAATATTATCAAGATTCCAAAGTTCAGTTTGAGCAAATTAACCGTCAAATTATCCATCAGAAGGCTACATCGGAAGAAACCGCTCAAGCCTTCCGCCAGAAAATGGGCAAAATGAACGACCTCCATCGGGCTGAAGTCCGCGATCTGAAACAACAGCTCGATCGAGTGACGTTCTTACTACAGTCCAACCGTTCTTCACGAGAGTAAATACATGGCTGGGAAAACGAACGCCCCAGCCTCTTGACTCATCCAAATGAAGGAATTATTGAGTTTTGTTAAAAAATGACAACTTCTGACTAGTAAAAATAATTCAGGTTCCGCGATCGTTGTATAAATTGAGACAGAAGAGTAAAGCCAGTCGCCTCAATTCGGTTCAGAGATTTTGGTTGAATTCTGGTCATACCTACGTCAGACTGCTCGAGCAGTCTGAGCTAGAGAAAATACTCCCATCCTCAAGCCACTAGGAGATTTAAGACATGTTAGACGCATTTGCAAAGGTTGTAGCCCAAGCCGACACGCGCGGTGAATATGTAAGCGATTCCCAAATCGATGCCCTCAATTCAA
>JAAURS010000042.1 GCA_012032135.1 Acaryochloridaceae cyanobacterium RU_4_10
TCAATGTTTTATGGCAGTTCACTTGGTGGTCATCTCTGGCGTCAAACAGATTGTGAATCTGACTCCTGAGCGACGACATATTCTAAAGTTCTTTAGCGATCGTTGTCGTAGATACTATCTCCTCCATAGGCCTGACCCGTAATTATTTTTTGCCCTCCAAGAAGAGCGGAATGTGGGATTAAACAGTTAGCCCCAGGTGCTTTGTTAAAAGCTACACTTTAAGTGTGCTCTCTAGAGCCATTAGCCCACATTCCGCTCTTCTGGAAGGCAAAAAATAATTACGGGTCAGGTTCATGGAGAAGATAGTATCCACAACAGCGATCGCAAAAGAATTTGAGAATATGTCGTCGCTCAGGAGTCAGATTTACCTGTGACCTGGGGTAATGCTGCTTCTATTTCAAGACTTTCTAGCCATTGCTTCTGACTAATGCGAACGAGGTGTTCCACCACTTGCCCCGCAACGCTTGGTTTTTGGGTCTGCTGTAACTTGTGCTGCTGCATCAATGGAACGAACGGCTTTTGCAATGGTTTCGGCACAGGCCGAGCACGCCATACTGGGAACGGTAAGATGCAACGTCATAGGGGTTTCTCCAATATCACAGGCTTTCTCGGAACGCATGGAAGCTCCATCCTTCACTTTAGTGTGGAGAGGAAAGGCGACACAAGCAACTTTAGTTGCCGTGCGAATTCCCAAATGTTAGATTTGCCCCATTCCGAAATCGCGAAAGGCACTGCGGTTGCTACGCAGAAAATGTCTCGCAGTAAGCAAGTATTGTCGCAGGATAGGTAGCGCTCGCGTCTCGGTCATTGAGTGCAGTCTTTATACTGGATGTAGAATGTTCTTTTATCGCCCCCTAATCCTATGGTCTTCACCTTAGATCTACATCCATCGCTAGACCTTACTGATGAAGAGTTTGAGCAAATTTGTACTCGGAATCCAGACTTGAAATTTGAGCGGACGGCTCAAGGAGAATTGGTTATTGTGGCGTTGACGGGTGGTGAAACGGGTAGACGGAACATGAAACTGAGTGCTCGTCTAGAAAATTGGAGCGATCGCACTCAATTAGGGGTGGCGTTTGATTCTTCGACGGGGTTTCGGTTGCCAAATGGGTCAATTCGATCGCCTGATGCAGCTTGGGTGTCTTTGGCGCGTTGGCAAGAGTTAACGCCGGAGCAACGGAAAAAGTATGTGCCACTCTGTCCTGAGTTTTTGGTGGAGTTGAAGTCTGCAAGTGATGAACTTGAAGATGTGCAAGCAAAGATGAAGGAATATTTGGCGAATGGGTTACAGCTTGGTTGGCTGCTTAATCCAGAGAATCAGACGGTTGAGGTGTATCAACCTAATGTAGCGGTAGAAGTATTACAACAACCAACTGCAATATCTGGTTCACCTGTTTTACCTGAATTTGTCCTTGACTTGGCTGGTATTTTATTTGAGTAAGTTTGGTTGACAATGGTGGAGCTTGTTTCTCAATGATTTGTTTGTAGGTTTATCAATCAGCGCAATGAACGATCGTTGGTGGCACACACCCGCAAGTTGGGTTTGGAAATCATTGATGAGTTTGAGTTTGGCAGGAATTCATTTTATAGTTTGGCTTTTTCTACGCGACCATCGGTTCAAGAAAATACGGTAGCAGGATATTGAAAATCTATCCCGAAATGCAATTGATTATTCCAGCAACCAGCCAAATATTTCACCGACAGTTAGGTGCAGGTTCGCTGCAAAGTCTGGGACGGGTAAGAGGGTTTCGGTTGCTTGAAATAGTTTTAAGGGCTGTTGGGGAGCGTGGGCGAAAATAGCTCGTTCACTGGGGTCGATAAGCCAGCCGAGTTGGGTTCCATGTTCGAGGCAATGCAGTATTTTGGCGGTGACTTGGGTTTGGCTTTGGTTGGGTGACAGGATTTCAATGGTCCAGTCTGGTGCGATCGCAAATTGATTGGCAACGGTCCCATCTGCTTTACGCGGAATTCTGTCCCACAGGAATACTGCAATATCGGGAACGATGGATCGACCGCCAAAGGTACATCGCAGTTCTGGATAGGCCCGTGCAATTCGGTTGGGTTTGACGAGGTTGTTGATGGAGGTGACGAGGTCGCCCTGTAGTGTGCTGTGTTCGCCTTGGGGCATGGGCTTGCGGACGATTTTATGGTCTGTATATTCGCTAGGTGGTTTGGTTTCTGGTTGTTGCAGAAATTTGTCTAGGGTAATGAGTTTAGCGGGTGTTTGAACCATACTCACCTCTAGGACATGTGTTGAATCAGTCGTGGTTTAAATTTAAAGCTTAGTCCGATCGGTCAAAATTTCGTAGCCCGTCTTGGTCACCAGCACCGTATGCTCAAACTGAGCAGACAACGCACGATCGATTGTAATTGCCGTCCAACGATCGCGCAAAATCCGAGTCTTCTTGGACCCCGCATTTACAATCGGTTCGATCGCCAGGGTCATCCCTTCTCGCAACCGCACATTAGGCATTTGATGCGTCCGCATATTGAACACCGACGGTTCCTCATGCAGATTGCGACCCACGCCGTGGCCCGTGAAATCTTCAACCACTACAAACCCGTTATTCTCTACGTGGTCCTGAATCGCACCTGCTAGATCCAAGAGACAATTTCCTTCCTTCACCTGCTCGATTCCCTTAAACAAAGCTTCCTCCGCAATTCGGATTAACTTTGCTGCATCCGGTGTGACTTGGCCGACGGCGATCGTAATGCAAGAATCTCCATGAAACCCTTGAAAAAACGCCCCCGTATCCACCTTCAGCACATCCCCTTCCCGAATCGTTTTCTTGCGGCTGGGGATGCCGTGAACTACTTCATTGTTTACGCTCGTGCAGAGAGAGGCGGGGAATCCGTGATAGCCCTTAAAACTGGGCGTTGCACCCATCTCGCGGATGCGTTTCTCAGCATAGACATCCAAATCCATTGTCGTCATGCCAGGTTGGACCATTTCGGAAATTTCCTTGAGCACCGTCGCCACAATCTTGGACGACTGCCGCATAATCTCAATCTCGCGCTTTGATTTAATCTCAATCCCTTTACGCTGCTTGATTGTCGGTTGGGCGGGTTGGGTTAATAAATTTGCGAGGATGTTCATGCGAGGTACTTTACGCTGAGAGGATTTTAAAGATTGGGGTGCAGTTCTAAAAATGTGTAAACAAACAAACACTTTCTTAGGATAACCTTAATAGCTGCTTCCTGACCGTGGGGTCACTGCCATTGCTCCAGCTCGCTCATCCAATACTGCAACAACGCCGTCACCTGCGATCGCCGTGCTTCAAAGGTCGCGGCCACCCAAATCAGCAACAGTCCCACAGCAATCCCCAACCCCCACAAAACCAAAGACTCATCGGCAATAAACAGCCAAATAATCCGCACCACCTTGGCAATAAAGGTCAACGTACCCACATACAAAAACGCACGGATTCTGAGCAACAAACCCGCAACCACCAGCCCCAAACTCAAACCGATCGCAATCAAGCCTCCCCAGAAATGAGGATCCGATTCATACAGAATGGTGACACTAATCAAGCCCACGGCAAAGCAACGCAGTAAATGACGGATTTCGCGATGGGAGGGCGATCGCAGGGCCGGATCGATCTGGGCCACAAATAACAGGGACAGTCCCACCAAACTCGCACCCCAAACCTGAGACATGAGATAAAGTTCTGACAGGAGCCGGAGTGCTGCTACATTTGCTAGGGCCAAGCCCACATAGCTGATGCGTGTGGCTTGGGACACAAACGCCATCCATCCATAAAAGCCCCCCGTCAACAGAAGCGTGCTGGTATTAATGGCGGGAGCTGTCAATATTGCCACTAGAAGGGGGACCGCCAGCGCAACATGCAGAAAGGGAGATTTGGCCCAGCCCCACCGTTGCCACGGCAGACTGTAGAGACCCAACGCCACACCACTGGCGATCGCCGCAGCCCAGGGCAGTAACTGTGCCGATGGGATATTGACGTAGAGGATTTCACCCAAGGCGGCAAAGAGTTCACCCAAACCCAGATAAATCCATAGAGGCTGTTGTCTGCCCTGAAGGAGTGCATAACCGCCCAACAGCAACATCTCAAGCCCCCAAAGCCATTCTCCCGTTACGCTCAGAGGCAGACTGAGGGCGATCGCCAACAAACCACTGGCTAGACCCCAATGGATCTGCCCGTAGATCCTGAGGATGTTGGGCGAAAGATTCAGAAGACGCGCCCCCCCACGTTCTAGCGGGTATTCAGCGATCGCAAAGCCAAGTCCTAGCGTTCCCAATGCGACAAATCCATCGCCTGCTTGTCCGCCTTGGGCTTTGAGCAAAGGATACAGCAATAGTTCAAACGCTCCGAACGAGAGCCCAGCCAACCCTAGGAGCGTGACAGGCATCCATTCCGGTTGACGACGTCCTACGCCCATTGCAATGAAGGCCAATGCGATTGGGTAAAGGCCAGAGGTAGCAGACCATTCTGGAATAGATAGCAGCCATCCAAATGCGCCATAGCCCAACGGGATTAAATTCCAGCTCCAGGGATAGGATTGTCCGGTGCGTCGGACGCGCCATTCTCCCACCAACACACTCAGAATACCAAGGGCAATCGTCGCGATCGCAGCGGAAGACAGGGGTTGTTTCCCATAGGTCAGGCTGGAAATGAGCAGCATTTCTACAGCCCAGGCAATGCTCACCAACCAACCCTGCGCTGAGGTTTGTAAGTATCGATAGACAAGCGCGCCCACCATAAACAAACTTGCTACGGGATAGATCCAGTCGAAGGAATCCCGCACCAGTCCACTTGCAATCAGCAGACCATATCCAACCGTAGGCACGCTAGTCCATAGAACGATCGCGATTGCCCAGCCATCGAACGCGTGCTGAAAGGACTCGCTCGCGTTCCACTCAGGGCGGGATAGAATTTGTCGAAGTCCCATTAAGGCCCATAACAAGCCTACGGAAAGCATGACCCAATCTTGAAAATGATGCTGGACAAACACTTCCCATCCTGTTGCGTAGCAAAAGGTGAGGCCAAACCCAACGGTTAAAACTGCAATAAAGACATTAGGTCGTCGAATGGTATTGAGCGCCATCAGCCCCGTACCTAGAGCCAATCCGATTAAGCGGGGCATGACGGCTTCAAACGTGAGCAACTGCACTGCGATCGCGCTGCCAACACTTAAGCCAATGGCTTGTTCTACCCATTGAAACTGCGGGAAAAAGATGAGAGCGGTGAGAGCCGTTGGAATCAATAACGCAGCGCTTCCCCATCCCGCAGACCTGAACCCCATAGAGACGAACAACAACACATACCCCAACCCCGCCAAGCCCAACCCCACAAACCAAGTACTCTCTTTCCAAAGGGGCGATCGCGCTAGCCATAGCAATGCGATCCATTCCAGTACCATTCCAATGAGGGCCGCTACTCCCCAATGATGTATTGCAAGATGAGGAGCCAGGTTATCCAGGGTGGAAGCAACTGCCGCAAGTCCTACCAAATGGACGATGTTGACCAAAACTTTTCCTACGGAAGGCTGTTGGCGCAGGGTAACCATTAAAGTTGCCAGGGTTAGCCAAAGAGAGAGCGATCGCAAACCAGGATTCGCCACACTCAGCCCCACCAACCCCACACCCAAAATCCAAGCCAGGGTATGGGCAGTACGGACCAAAACGGGTTGTTGCCACCGCCGCAAGCGATGGGACAACCCTAAACACCCCACAAATAAGGGTAAAGTCCTACTCCCCAGAGTGCATCTGGCATCCCTAACGGGCCAAACCCAGCGGTACACATTGCAATGACCGCATTCCGCATCTCCAACGGGATAATCCGTACCAGCAATCCCACACTGGCAAGACCCAACAGGACAATCCCCACGACTTCTCTGGGTTGACGATACCGAAAGAGGCGATCGCCCAAGAGCCACAATCCCAACCCACTGACGAGAAGTGCTTGCCAAGGCGGTTCGGCGGCAATACCTGCAAACCATCCCACGATTAAAAGCCCAACCCCAATCCCATACCAGGTTTGTTTGGCCCGATCTTTTCTAGACAGCCAACACAGCAACCACCCGCAGATTCCCAATGCTAACCCCAACTGTTGCAGCGGAACCGCCGCCACCACTCCCGCCCGAAACAGCAAGAGCAACACGGCAAAGGGCAACACAATATCCGACTGGACAAACCGCACCCACCAAGGCTGGGTTAAATCCGGTTCCGCAGAACTGGGCGATCGCCGATCTTGCTGAAAGAGCACCAAACTCGTGCCAATACAACCCGCATAGGTTGCCATCAAAGGTACAGGAGCCCAGCCCCAGCCCCAATGCAACCAACTCAGTCCGATCGCGTTGGCAATGACTTCAGTCGGGTTTAGGGGCCTTGGCATCAGCCGGAGGGTGGCACCGGATAGCGTGAGGGCTGCGATCGCGGCAATCCCCATTCCTAAGGGCGTCTGGAGCAAATGAAACCCATCCATCATCCAAAAATTTACGGGGATGATGAGCAGGCTGGCAATCTGGAGCATCCAAGACGTGACCTGAAGCTGCGGTTGCGCTCCCGTCCAGAGACTCGCGATGACAAATGCGATCGTATAGCCGAATAAAATCCCGTACTGACCGATGGGAGGCACATGTTGCCATTGGCTGGCCGCCAGTACTCCCGAAGACACTACCACTAGAAAAACACCCAGGCACAGCAACCAGATGACGCTCACTTCATTCATCAGCCCTTGCAGGAACTGACTCATCCAACCGTGTCGCTGTACGTGGCTTTCTGCGGGAGACTCAGCGTTAAAGACAGCAACAGATTCTTGAGATTCATTCCTTTTGGACTGGCTGGCTGTTGCCAGTTCGGGTTCCATTTCTGGAACTGGCACAGGACAAACCAAATACTGGCGACAAAGTTCGCGGACGTGGCGATCGGATAACAGCCCTAGCTGGAGCCAGTATTCCAGACCATCCAACAGTTCGGGGTGACTGATGGGGATGTTGACGTGTAGGGATAGGTAACGCTCGGGTCCAGGAGACATAAATCTCTAAACTCTCAGCAATGTTACCCTTTAGGCTACTTTGCCAAAGACAAAAATTATTTTTCAGTGTGCCAATTTTTGGATTTGGTTACGGTGCGGGATTTGGAGGATGAGGGGGCGATTGCCCTAGTACAACGAGGCTGAAGTTTAAGAATATTAGACCTGTTGGGGAATAACGATCAAAATCGCCAAAACACTTATGGGAATTGGGTTTCAGCGATTTTAAATCTAAAATTACCGAAATGCTTTCCAGGAGCGGGCTTCAAGGATTTTAAAGCTTATTACCCAACAACTCTATTGTTTTGCAAAAGTATTACTCCTGCATAACTTTCAGTTTCCGTAAGCTTGAATCTTCACAGCCTGTAATGAGTCCGCCCGATGTCTGGATCTGCTGAAGCTGAGCGATCGCTCCTTCTGTAATCTTTTCTCCAGGCAAAATGAGTGGAATCCCTGGCGGATAGGGACAGAGGGTTTCAGCACTGATACGATCGATGGATTGATGAATGGGAACCGAATCTTGAGGTGCAAAAAATGCCTCGCGAGGCGATCGCTCGGGAAGCTCGACTAAAGGCAGATCTATTCTATCGATGAAGGGCCGAAGAGCACTTGGAGCGGCGTTTATTTGAGTCAATTGTTCAAACGCTTGAATTAAAAGAGAAATGTCTTCCTGGGTATTGCCGATACTCACAATAAAGGTGAGATGGCGCAAGGTAGGGAGTTCTGCTATTACTCCAAAGCGCTGTGTGAAGATTTCGTCTGCGGTATAACCATCCAGGCCCAAAGCGCTCACGTCAACGGTGATACGAGTTAGATCGAGGCCGCAAAACCCTGCCGTAATAGCCTGTTCTGGTTGCAATACAGATAATCCGGGCAATTGCTGAATTTGCGTTCTTGCGCGATCAGCTAACGTTAAGGTTTGCGATAGTAAGTGAGTTCCTTCTGTTACCATTTGTTGGCGGGCCGCATCTAAGGACGCAAGTAGCAAATTGCTAGGGCTACTAGACTGAAGCATTTGCAGGGCTTTACTCACTCGGGTTGGCTCCACTTTACTTCCTTGAAAGTGCAACATGGAAGCTTGGGTCAATGCGGAAAGAAGTTTGTGGGTAGACTGTACGACCAAGTCAGCACCTGCTTCTAGGGCTGACATCGGTAGATCCGAATGAAAGGCAAAATGCGCGCCGTGGGCTTCATCGACGAGCAAGGGAATGCCGTGGTGATGGGCGAGGGTTGCGATCGCACCCACATCCCCGCACGCGCCATGATAGGTGGGCGAAACCATCAGAATGGCTTTTGTTTCAGGATATTGCTCTAGGGCAGTCGCGACTGCTTGAGGCGTAATGCAGTGGGCTAAGTCCCAATCCGAATCGTAGTCTGGACGAACAAAGATAGGATGGGCACCAGAGAGGATGAGTCCTGCGATCGCGGAGGTATGGATGTTGCGCGGCAGGATAATTTTATCTCCAGGACCGCAGGTAGCCAGAATGGAAGCGATAACCCCTACGGTTGAACCGTTAATCAAAAACCAAGTCCTTTCTGCACCAAAGGCTTGAGCAGCAAGAGATTGGGCAGTAGCTAGAACGCTCTCGAGTTCATAGAGATTAAACCCTGGTAAGTCTGGCAAGTCAGCCTGGAAGGTTTTACGTCCAAGCAGTTTGCTTATCTGCTGCGAAATATTTCGACCGAGTTTATGACCAGGAGTACAAAAAAACGCAGCATTTTTCTGCTGTGTGGCTTGTATCGCGTGAATCAATGGGGTAGGTGAAAAATTATCCTCCACTGGCATAGTAGCTTGCTCTTCAGTTCCCAATCTTTCCAGTTCAACTCCTAAGGTTCTGTTTGCCCAAAAGCCTGGATTTGCGATTCCGATAAACTCAAGATCTGAGCGACTCGATCCATATCCATTCCGTCTTCCAGCAGATTTTGGATGGCTTGGCGGAGTTGCGCCTGTACTTTTCCAATATCTGTTTCGGCTTGTTCCGTATCCGTCAAGAGCCAGTTGCCTTGGTCATCACACCACCTTACCCAACGGCCTGGGACATCCTCAAAGCTCCCTTCCCAAATGCCTAATCCAATCTCTAAATCCGTGAGCCAGAGACGTGGATTCTGAGGGTTAAGGGGTTGTTCTTGATACTGTCCGCCTTCCAATCTAAAGTATCGCAACTGTTGGGTATAGCGGCTATAAACGATGTAGTAAGGCACCCGTAGATACTCTTCATAAACCTCAAATTTACCTGGTGGCTTTGGACGGGTCTGTCGTTTTGGTCGGTCTTGGAGGACATCACTTTCGTTATTGTAAAAGCGTCCCAAATCTTCGCTGTCTGTTCCAGGGGATAGAAACTCGATCGCTATGTAAGGAGCTTGCCCTTCTTGCCAGATTACATAGCTACGGCGCAGATCGCGATCTTCGTATAGACGCGACACATTAACGGCTAAGAACCAATCGGGGCGTTTGTGCCACAGCGGATGTTTAACATCGTAGTAAAGGTTGAGGTTTGAGGCGGTGAAGTAATCCTCACGGGCGTAAGCAACTAACCGCAATGTCCGACTCAATAATTGCGGCTGTAAATCATGAAATTCGTCGGGCAAGCCGGGTTCTTCTGGATCTTCACTGGGTAAATCGTACATCGTTGGTAACGTTTCTTTCGGCGATCGCGGTGGATCTGTTTGTTCGATGGGTGTGTAGGAAATCCAAACCATTGCCACCTCTTGTAGAGCTACTTCAATTTTACGTTTCAATCTGCCAGAGTTGGTGCAAACAATCCAAGATTTATTGGGTTTCCGAAGCCGCCGATCGCACTCAGCTCAGCCTACAATAGTCGTATCTTGGACTACCCTTTGATGTCGTAAGGCGTCGAGTCACCTATGGAAACTCAATTACTAGAACAAATCGTCGAAAAGCTAAAAACTTTTCCTGAGCCAGCCTTACGTGAAATTCTGAACCATGTCGATCTATTAGAACCCGGTAAAGCTGACACTGAAGAGCCAAAAATATTGTCAGAACCTTTATTGGCAATCGCCGGAACCTTATCTGGATTGCCAGTAAAGCCTCAGCAAATCGACATTGAACTTGAAGATGTCTGAAATCAGCGATTGCCAAATCTTGTAGACACTTGGGGTTGGCTGGCATTGGGACATCGCAGGGATCAGCACCACCAGCAAGTGCTAGAAATTTTCCAAAATCTACGTTCTACCAAAGTTCTCATCCATACCAGCGACTATGTCTTGGATGAAGTTATTACACTGCTGTTTAAGCGAGAAGTTTTTCAAGAGGCTGTTAATTTTATGGAAGGCGTTTATGCAGCAACGAAGTTAAGACAAGTGGTAATTCACCCGATTACATCCGAACTGTTTCAGAAAACTTGGCAACTACGACTTAAATACCAGGATAAACCTCGCATTTCCTTTACTGACCTAACATCAATGATTGTCATGCAAGAACAAGGAATTCAATCTATTTTGACGATGGACGATCATTTCATACAAATTGGCATGGGCTTTCAGAAAATACTCTAGCAAGCATTGTTCTGAGATCGCCCCTTCCGTTCCCCATTGGCTGAGTGAGATCGCCTTTCCCACTCCCCAGTGGCTGAGTGCGATCGCCGCTCCTAAAGCTACACTAGAATCAGATCTTCGAGAATCAGTCTATGGTCAGCGCACTGCCTATTCATCTGCCCCAAAGCTTTACCGTCACTGACGACCAGTTCTGGGAATTGGCGAAGACCAATCCTGAATTACGCTTGGAACGGACTGCTGAAGGAGAACTCATTGTCATGCCACCCACTGGAAGCGAAGGCGGAAACTATAATGCCGAACTCACAATCGACATTGGTACTTGGAACCGTCGAACTCAATTGGGCAAGGTCTTTGATTCATCAACAGGGTTCAAGTTGCCCAATGGTGCAACAAGAGCACCTGATACAGCCTGGGTGACCAACGAACGATGGAACGCCCTCACCCCAGAACAACGCAAAAAATTCGCACCGATTTGCCCCGATTTTGTTTTAGAGTTAGCGTCTGAATCTGATGACTTAGATACACTCCGCCAGAAAATGCAGGAGTATATCAACAATGGCTGTCGATTGGGCTGGTTAATTATTCCCAAAATACAACAAGTCGAAATTTATCGCGGCGATGGTGCTGTAGAAGTATTGCAATCTCCTGTCACGCTTTCAGGGGAAGCAGTACTACCTGGTTTTACCTTACATTTGGCCACTATCTTCTAGATGGGTTAATTTTGGCTTGAGAGCAATTTAACTTATTTTGAACTCAGAAAGGATTTTGCAGGATTACGGTTGCCAGATTAGTGCAAATGCAGAGTAGTACCCAACCTTAAATTTCCGATCCACAAAGCAAATGCCCAACTCGTCAAGGAAGCTTGTAAGCTGGATCCTAATAGACGGACCACAACTGTCCGCTGATTTCAGTCCCCTCTCAAATGAGATCGCCTCCTGTTATGACAGATTCCCCTAGCGCTCCCGATAACTCCGCTCCCATTGACTCTGCCAGTCTATTTCTGATGCTGCGCCGCAAGCAAGAAAATTGGGTGGCGTGGGGGCAAGCCTGTCAGCAACTTCAAAAAGCAGGCCATTCGCCTCAGGCCATTTTTGAAGAAACGGGCTTTGAAGCCATTCAGCAAAACCAGGTGATTGTCGCGTCCCAGGTCTATCTGGGCTTGGTTCAGGCCAATGCACCCTCGAATGTTTTGGAACACTTTCAACAACGCGGCAGCGATATCCTCTACGAGTTTCGGATCCTCACTCAATCCGAACGGGTGGGTGCGATAGCCCTTGCCCTTCATCACAACCTAGACTCCGATGAAGCCCATGATATTGCCAAAACCCTCAAGGATTTTTCGCGTCTGAGCAAAGTACCAGAAGCATTCACCCCACATCCCGGCGATGGGGTCGCACACCAGTGCTGGATCCAGGCTCGGCAAAAGTCTGACTTGCAAGAGCGATCGCGGTTAATTGCGAAAGGATTGAAGTACGTTCATAGCAGCACAGCCCGTCAGCAACTCGAAAAACTGCTGACGGACTTCAGTGTGGTCAAAACAGAACGTGCACCGCGTTTACCCATGTATCGGTGGGAGTCTGAGTTGGAGTTGCCTCGGATATTGCCTCTCATGGGCAAGTTACCACTGCCCTCTGAAACCTTGAAAGTGGTGCCGATGCTGGAAGAAGACGGGCCGTTTCGGGTGGTACAGTTTGCGGGAGAGGGGGCTTGGGTGCCTTTACCAGGTTGGCAGGTGTTGATGAGTGCGGAAGATCCGATCGCAATGTTGTGTCCGAGCGATCGCCTCCCCCCAGATCCAAACCAGCCTGTAGAAGATGTGATGGTTGTACTCGATCGGGCTCAGCGGGAGTGGGACGACCAAAGTTATTTTGTAGTAGATAGTGAGGGTCAGTTAGAGATTCAGTGGTATCCAGAAGAACCCAGCGATAAGATTTTGGGACGGGTGTTGTTGATAGTGCGTCCCAAGCGCATTTTTGATGAGGAGGCTATTAAGGAATTGTGGTCCTTGGACGAATAGCGAAGTGTTGGCAATAAGTCTCTCACTCTGCTTCGATCCAGCCCTTGATGGTTTCGATTGGGATGGTAACAAGTGGATTTTTGAAAACAGTCTCCAAGGCCATTTTCAGGGCTTCGGTGCCGCCTGCTTTGAGGGCGTTGAGTAACCGAGACTTAAGCGTTGGGTTGCGTTTGAGTTCTTGGTGCAGGGTTTCGATTGCTACAGTCCGATCTTGTTCTGCACCAAGGGCTGGGTTGCTTTGAGCTAGTTGTTTTAGAAGCTTTTGAATCTCTGCTGCGGCTTCCGTTAGGCTTTGGGGTGCTGCATAGTTGTGTTGAGTAGCATTCTGGTCGCCTTGAACGGTTTCGGCAAAGTTACCGATGTTGGCTCCACGGAGGTCGTATTTGGGGGTTTCTGACATGGCTTTTGGGACTCGAAGGAGGAGCAGGAGAAGGGTCACGATATCGCTGGAGGTCAGCGATTCATCGAGCATGGATAATGCGGTAACAGCATTGATCCGAACTTGTTCATTTTCATCAGTGAGGGCTTGACAGAGTTTGGGCGTAGCTTTTTCATCTCTGAGTCTGCCGAGGGCTAATGCGGATTCTGCTCTGACGTTTGCGCTTGGATCGTTCAACAAGCTATGGCAGAGAGAACGAAAGCGCATTTCTCTGAATTCATCGGAAATGGGCACCTAGACTATCCCTCGCGTTAGTCTGCAATTTCTTGCCAGATGACATCTAGCACCGTTTGACCAAGAGGATGCTGAATCAAGGCTCTGACCAGTTGGATTGAGGAGGGCGTTAGGAGTTGATGCAGGTTTTGTTTGAGATCGGGTTGTTGCTGAAGGAGTTGAGCGATGGACCGGTGAATTTCAGGCGCTTGAGACTGTGTTTGATTGATTTGAGTCAAGAGTTGTCGAATTTTTGCCGTAAACACTGCCATGGACTGACTCGCTTCAATGGCTGAGTCGTCAGCAAGGTTTTGGGCGGTGTCGTTACCAATTCGTCCTAAGGCGCTGGCTGCACTGGAGCGAACCACTTCGTCGGGATCTTCGGATAAGAGTTTACAGAGGGCTGGGATAGCATTTTCGTCGCCGATTTTGGCTAAAGCTTTGGTTGCGTTCAGGCGAACCTGCGGATCGCTATCGTTAAGGACATTGATTAGATTGGGAACTTCTGTATGGCTCCCAATAACGCCCAACACCTCAGCCGATTGAGCACGGATTTCTGGACTATTATCTTTCAGCGTATTGTTAAATGTTTCGATTGCCATTTGCTTGTGCGCCAAGTTTTGAATCATGGGTTAATCACCGTTAAGTCTGTATTACAAGATTTTTGACTCAATAGCTTGCATTCCAGAAATCCGTCGTTTGACTTCCCCAACTCTAGCAGCCAAACCTTAGAAGGTGCCACTTCTCAATCGATTGCTGGGTGGAACTATTAAGCATTTCGCCAATGCCAACCTAATAGCCGAATTTTGCACACCCAATGCTCAATCAAAAGAGATTGCTTACCCAATGATTACTCCATTGTGTGTACATCATAGCGTTTCAGCACAGAGAAGGTTCAACACTAAGAATCTAGAGAAATTTGATTCGGACAAACACGTCCTCGAGCAAAATCCGTGATACTTGCAAGGGTTGTTTCAGCAATGCTTTGAAGCGCATTGCGGGTAAAAAATGCCTGATGTGCTGTAATCACAACATTGGGAAAGGATTGTAGAAGCTGAAACGTATCATCTTGAATGACGGTATCGGATAAATCCTGGAAGAATAATGCTTCCTCCTCTTCATACACATCAATGCCAAGATAGCCAATTTGACCCGTTTTAATACTTTCGATCGCAGCTTTTGTATCCATTAGCCCCCCTCGACTCGTATTAATCAACATCGCACCTCGTTTTAAGTGCGCTAAAGACTCTGTATTGATTAAATAGTGATTTTCTGGTGTGAGTGGACAATGAAGCGAAACAATATCTGAGGCAGACAATAAGGCAGACAATTCAACATACTGCACGCCCATCTTTAGACATTCAGCATTGGGATAGGGGTCGTAGGCCAGTAGACTGCAACCGAACCCCTGCATAATTTTGGCAAAGCATTGACCGATCTTACCCGTACCCACAATCCCCACGGTAGAACCATGCAGATCGAACCCCATCAACCCTTCCAAAGCAAAGTTATCGTCCCGAACTCGGTTGTAGGCCCGATAAATTTTGCGGTTGAGAGTCAAAATGAGCGCCACCGCATGTTCCGCCACTGCATAAGGAGAGTAAGCTGGAACCCGCACCACAGTCATTCCTAGTTCTTTGGCGGTTTTGAGGTCTACATTGTTAAACCCCGTTGCCCGGATCGCAATCAACTGCACCCCTCGCGCGGCGATCGCCTTCAACACCTCTTCATCCAACCGATCGTTAATAAACACGCATACTACAGGAGCATCCGTCAAAAGTGAGGCTGTTTCTGCAACCAGCCGTGGTTCTAGAAAAATTAATTCGTGACCGTGGGTGTGGTTTGCAGCTTCTAAAAACTGACGGTCGTAGGGCTGGGTACTGAAAACAAAAACTTTCATCTGTAGGGCTCCCATAAAACAAGTCAGGAAGAAAGACTTTTCTTCCTGACCGAGTCTAAAGCATGAATTTAGAAGTTGCGATCGCCTAGATTACCGGAACCGATTTGGATTCAAAGGAAGTCCCTGCCGCGAAGAAACTCCATTTCTCAGACTCGCACCCGTACCACCGTCCGATGGGGCGAGATAGGGTCTTAAATTAATGCCATCGCGATCTCCAAAGTTATTCACAGTGCGCCAAGATGAGCTGCCACCCATCACTGAAAGACCTAGATTCACCAGGTTATCGTTCAAGTTAAAGCTTTCGCCCCCAGTGCTTACGTAGGTATTGACTCCCTGGGTCATTTTGCCGCTGTCTGCAACGGTCAAATTCTGGAACACGGCATTGCGCGTGGTAACGGGATTCCGCCCTGGTGGAACGGTAAAAACAATCCGACAGGCCGATTTGGATTGCGTCGTCGCGCAAACGGTGCTGTAACCGTTTTCTGTAGAAGTCTGTAATTCTTGGAGTCCATCAGGTCGATACTCTTCTAAGCGTCGGCTGATTTCAGCACAGCGCTTTTCAGGTTGCCACCCACCGCCTAAAGCTTGAGGGACAGCCCACGGGAACGATTCCTTCGAACGGCTCTCTGGACTGTACATGACAGTATATTGTCCGTTCCAGACTTGGCAGAAGAATCGCGGTGAAGCAGCCACACTAGGGATAGAACTTTTTGTGGCCGTAATGGGACTGCTGGTTTTAGGCGCAGGAGAAGGGGTCACGCTGGGTTCTGTCTTTACCCTTGAGTCCACCTTTACCCCAGAATCCACCTTGGGTAAGTCAGGGTTATTGGTGGTTTCGGCCAAGCCTTGCCATTCATTGGACGAGGCGATCGCCACACATCCGGCCAGACCAAACTGAAGCAGAAGTCTCACACCTGTGCGAACGTGCAATGATACTCCCGACCTGTACGCATTAGAACTGTCCTTAAATTTTTAGACGAGCCAAGGATATTATGAATTAGACGATAGCCTACCCAGATCGGTTCCAAAAAGCAATGGTGGTTTGCCCCCTCTTGTGAGGGAACACTCAAAGAGGCAATCCATCATTCCAGACGATACGGGTCTCCACAACACAGATTTTTATGAGAAAACAAGAAATTGAATCGGATTTTTGTCATAAAACTTTAATTTTGGGCAAGGTCTGTCGTATACTACCTGAGGATAATGGCGTCGGAGCAAGGATCGTCGGTTAATGCTATCTGAAATTCATCCCCGGACGGTTCCGTATGAATTTTTAGGTCCTCCTGGGGATTTAAACCCCACTTTGCTCATGCTGTTGACCTCAATTGCTTTAATTGGAGGTGCAACGCTTGGGTATTTTTTGTGGGGATTACCGGGCTGGGTGACCTTTGTTTCCAATGTTTTGGCGTTGCACTTAGCGGGAACCGTGATTCACGATGCTTCCCACAATGTCGCCCATCGCGATCGCATCATGAATGCGGTGATGGGTCATGTGAGTGGTTTGATTTTAGGGTTTGCGTTTCCAGTCTTTACGCGGGTGCACATGCAACACCACGCCAATGTGAATGACCCCAAAAACGACCCAGACCATTTTGTGTCTACCTGCGGACCCTTGTGGTTGATTGCGCCACGGTTTTTCTATCACGAGATTTTCTTTTTTCAACGGCGTCTTTGGCGCAAATTTGAGCTGTTGGAGTGGTTTCTGAGCCGTCTTACCACGGCAGGGATCATCTGGTTTGCCTCATCCCACGGACACTTGGGATATGTCATGAATTACTGGTTTACCCCAGCTTTGGTGGTGGGGGTGGCCCTAGGGTTATTTTTTGATTACCTGCCCCATCGGGACTTTCAAGAGCGCAATAGATGGAAGAACGCCCGTGTCTATCCCAGCGCGATGCTAAATATTTTGATTTTGGGTCAGAATTACCATCTCATCCATCATTTGTGGCCTTCCATTCCCTGGTACAAGGTTCAACCTGCTTATTATGCGGTGAAACCGCTGTTAGATACTAAGGGGAGCCCCCAAACCCTCAATATATTCAACCGCCAAAATATCGGCAGTTTTCTCTACGATGTCCTCATTGGGATTCGGTTTCATCGCGCACACATCCAGTCGTATACTCAGAGGAAGCAGAAAATTTGTTGCTCTTGGAAGATAAGCATCAGCTTTCAGAACTGTTACGCGAACAAACGGCGGAAGCGAGAGAAGCTGCTTGTCTCCAGACAACCGATCGGGCGGCTTAGTTCGATCGCGTTTTGGAAACTTGAAAACTCCTGCATCGAACTCATGGCTAGCGATGCAGAAGTTTTCTGATTGACAGGGTTTTTCAATCCAAGGAAAAAAGGGTTCGCAAATCTCCCCGATTCTCTAGAATAGAGATGTTGCGATTTATTGAGCAGTAATGTCTATGGCTCCCGCAGTGCTCGTCGAGCACGTTCAAAAACGCTATGGGAAGATTGAAGCGGTTAAGGATGTGTCCTTTCAGGTTGAAACGGGTGTCATCTTTGGTCTTTTGGGTCCTAATGGGGCAGGTAAGACTACTACGCTAAGGTGTTTGTGTACCCTTGCGGCCCCTGATGCAGGCCGGATTGAAATTGCTGGGGTCTCAGTGTTGGCGCAGCCAAAGGTGGCCCGTCAGTTATTGGGTTATGTGGCCCAGGAAGTGGCACTGGACAAGGTCTTAACGGGTCGCGAACTGTTGCAGTTGCAAGCAGCGCTCTATCACCTTCCCAAAGTAAAGATTGCGGAGCGGATTGATTCTGCACTTCAGCTTTTAGGGCTGGAGCCTTGGGCGGATCAAAAAACGGGGACTTACTCCGGCGGGTTGCGGAAGCGATTGGATCTTGCTGCTGGTTTACTCCACGAACCGATGGTGCTGGTTTTGGATGAGCCGACGGTTGGGCTCGATATTGAAAGCCGCAAGGTGATTTGGGACTTTTTGCGCCAGTTACGGGAGCGCGGCACCACAATTTTACTGACTAGCCATTATTTAGAAGAAATTGACGCCCTCGCGGATCGGGTGGCCATTATCGATCGCGGTCAGGTGATTGCTGAGGGAACCCCTTCGGAATTGAAGGATCGGGTGGGGGGCGATCGCATTACCCTCAGAATCCGCGAATTTACCCCTGTTGCAGAAGCAGAGCAAGCTCGAGCGATGGCAAAAGACTTGCCGTTTGTGCAAGATGTCATCATTAACAGCGACCAAGGGAACTCTCTCAACTTGGTGGTCAATCCTCAAAGCGATTCGCTGCTCGAGTTGCAAAAAGCACTCAAAGCTGCAAACTTACCCATTTTTGGCATTGCCCAATCTCGACCCAGCTTGGATGATGTGTATCTGTCGGCCACAGGACGAACGCTATTGGACGCCGAGATGGCAGCGGCAAGCAAGAGAGACCCTAAAGCCGAGCGCAAACAGAGTATGCGTTAGCCATTGGATATCTTGATTTTTTGGTGAACTCTCATCGCAACGGTTGGAATATAGACCTATGACCACTACCTCTGTAAAGCCCAACCTCTCTCAAGGCATAGCGGGCATCACACAAGCCAATCTCACTCCCCCCGGCCTATTTTCCCCTGAGTTTGTTCAGGAAACCTTAGCGTTGGCCAAACGGTTATTCATTCAGCTTCAGCGACGTCCCTCTACTCTGATTGCAGGAATCGTGCAGCCGCTGATGTGGTTGGTGTTATTTGGCGCATTGTTCAAGAACGTTCCCCAAGGGATGTTTGGCGTGAGCCAGAGTTACGGTCAATTTCTCTGTGCTGGGGTCATTGTGTTTACGGCCTTTAGCGGAGCGCTGAACGCTGGATTGCCCGTCATGTTCGATCGCGAATTCGGGTTCTTGAATCGCTTACTGGTTGCCCCCTCGCATCCCGATTTTCCATCGTTCTGGCATCGGCCATCTTTATTACCACCCTCAGCCTAATTCAAACCGCCGCGATCATTGGGGTCAGTACCTTTTTGGGCGCGGGATTGCCGAATTTACCAGGGCTGGGCGTTGTAGTGGCGATCGTGTTGCTGTTGGTATTGGGGGTGACGGCCCTCAGCTTGGGACTGACCTTTGCTTTGCCGGGTCACATTGAATTAATTGCAGTTATTTTTGTCACCAATTTACCGCTGTTATTTGCCAGTACGGCTTTGGTTCCGCTGTCTTTTATGCCCACCTGGTTGCAGTTCGTCGCCAGTTTGAATCCTCTCAGTTTTGCGATCGAACCCATCCGCTATGTCTATCTGCACCACGATTGGACGCTTTCCAGTATTGTGATGCAGGCTCCTTGGGGCAATTTGTCGCTGGGTGTGACGTTGTTATTGCTGTTAGGATTTGATGCGATCGCCCTCATCAGCATCCAAAAACTGCTCCAACGCAAACTCGCCTAAACCGAATCGGGGTC
>JAAURS010000361.1 GCA_012032135.1 Acaryochloridaceae cyanobacterium RU_4_10
TAAGCTATTGGGCATTCTTAATGCCTTGGTCAAACAGCAAATACCCTGGAAAAATCCCATCGCCTCAGACATCGCCCCACTGGCTCCTGCGGGGACAAGTGATTGACAAATGAGATAATCGCTAAATAAAATAAATTGCCGGGGTGAGGGTCGGCATGGAAAAAGCCATCAATATAGACTTGCTGGGCAAAGGCTCGAAACAAGCGGACAGTGATTTCGCGTCGTTCCGTTTGCGGGTTGTTGTCGTATCCTTGGCCCGTGAGGCGAGAGTTCAGCAGTAACGTCCCTTCCAACCATTCCATGACCAGCAGCGTTTCAGATGTTAGATTCCAGTCGATCTCTGGAATGGCAATCTTGGCCGCATCGAACCAGCGACTTTTCGCCAGATTCCGCCGGAGTTCATCCGTATAACCCGCTTCGCGCCGGAAATTTAGCTCATCTCGGAGGGCATCTGTAAATTCTCTTGCAAGGGTTTGAAGGTCGTATTCTTGACCCAACTCTGTTTTAGCAACAAGTCCTGCCAAAAATTGGATGAGCTGAATATCTTGTGCAACCACGATATCGATGCCGGGTCGCTGAATTTTGAGCGCCACTTCCCGACCATCTAAAAGCGTAGCCCGATGGACCTGAGCGATAGAGCCTGCTGCGATCGCATCCGGTTGAACCTGGAGGAAAACGTCCTCCACAGGGCACTTCAACGCCCGTTGCAAAACGGGTTCAACATTGGTCCAGGGAACTGCCGGAACATTACTCTGAAGGGTAGAAAGCGCATCGATATAAGAACTGGGCAGTAAATCGGGCCGAGTGCTGAGCAATTGCCCTAGCTTGACGTAGACTGGCCCCAACTCAATCAAAATCTTTCTCAAAACCGCTGGCGTTGGAAATTCCGGTTCGTCAGATTTCTGTCCCATCAAGAGACGACGCATGTAGTTCCAACCATTCCGCAGAACCACTTCGGCAATTTCTCGCTGCCGCGCGCGAGTTTGGGTTAAGCCTGATAACACCGTCTACGCTCCAAGGTCTGAAGTGAGAAAACTTTTCATGCCTAAAGTGTAGCGAGATTGCGAGAAGTTACCCATTTCGTAGGGGCGCACGGCCATACGCCCCTACAACGCGCTAACCCATGTCAGAGATCTCACGATCTAGTGATGGTGGACGTGGCCATTATGCGTATGGACGTGGCCATTGTGTTCGTGATGAGCGTGGTGGCTGTGGGCAGCCGCGACAGGTTCAGCCAGTAGCGCCTCAATTTGTGGAACGGCCCAACGTGCGGCCATTGCCAAAAACTCAGGATGATCGTTTACGCAATCCATTTGAACGAACTTCACCTTGGGAGACTTTTTCTCAAGACCGTGAATGATGTGATGAACATCCAGCAGGGTTTCATGGTTTTCCGTGGCAAATCCAATCGGTGCAAACACGATCGCCTTAGCCCCCAACTCAATCAGATTGCGCGCGGCTTTATCCGCCGCAGGTTGGGTCCAATCAATCAGCGGCGTGTCGTGGTTCAACCAGCCCACTGAGATCAGCGGATAGCGATACATCAAAAGCTCTCTCGTCTTTTCGTAGAGCGCCTGACTCTCATCAATCCCCGAGACAAACCCCTTGGCTTTATGGGGACAACCGTGATTCATCAACACGATCCCAATCTGGGACGGTGCGTATTGATTTCCCAACGTCTCATGGACCGTTGCATCAATGCGATCGACTAAAAGCTGCATGTAGTCAGGTTGGTCGAAAAAGGAAGGAATATAGCGCAGACTCTTTAACCAGAGATCGGAAGAATCGACAGAAAGCTGTTCGAGTCCTTGATTCACTTGTTCTACAGCAATACCGCTGGTGAAAATAGAGTCCACCACCAACAGCGGATAAATCAGCAACTTAGAAAAACCCTGGGCCTTAATTTCAGCCAAGACCTGAGATGGCAAAAAGGGCGCGCAGAAGTTAAAGGCTTTGAAAACCTGGACGCGATCGCCCCATCGCTCTTGAAGTTGAGCTTCAATGCCAGCTCGTTGCTTTTCAAAGATGGCATTGTGCGGCGAGACAAAGTTATGGTGCGTGTGACCCCACTCATGGAGGTCAAAGACCGCCAATAATTTTGCAAGGGGAGGATAAATCCAGGTTGGGACGGGCGCAAACTTAGCGGTCAGCAAATTCAGAGCTTGTTCGTTGTAGTTCGCGAAGTCTTCGTATCGCTCAACCTCGCCATAGCCCATTAACAGGACCGCAACCCGATCGTCGGTACTGCGATCGCGGTTTAATTCTTGTACTTTCTCTGAAGTGGTAACCACAGAGCCTCCTTTAGGTTGAGAGTCATGGATAAATCTACCCAAAGCCTAACATCCCCTCCAGGGGGATTGCTAACAAATATAAGATTGGTTAAAGGATTTGCATATTTCCCCTAAGTAAGCCGGTTAAAGCCATCCATCTCAAGGAATTCCATGACCCTCGTTTTATGCCCTGGTATCCACGATCCGCAGTTGACTCAGGCTTTTTGGCAGGCCATCCAAAAGACTGCCTCCAACAACCTTAGAGAAGCCAAGGTCCACACCGTCAACGATGCAAAGTCTTGGGCATTTTCAGCAATGCATGTGTTGCAGTTTCTCAGACAAACCGTATTGAGGTCGGAACCATTAATTTTTGTTTGTTTTAGTGCTGGAGTCGTTGGAGGCATTGGAGCGGCTTGGGCTTGGCAACAGCAGGGGGGAGCTGTTCGTGCTTTTCTGGCAATCGATGGATGGGGAGTGCCGCTGCTGGGCTCTTTTCCCATTTATCGACTCAGCCACGATCGCTTCACGCACTTAACCAGTCAGCCTCTAGGAATGGGACAGCATCCGTTTTATGCGGATCCGGGTGTGGGGCATCTGGATTTTTGGCGATCGCGGACCGAGCTTGGGGTTGCTGGGATCGAGATGGGCAGAAATTGCGGATGACTGCCGCCCAAGTCATTTGCCAAATTTTAGAACAGTCTTAACGTTCACTTGGGCTTCTATCCCTTGTTTACACAAAAACTGCCTTTAAATATAGCCCAGCTATATGCCAAAGAAGTTTGCTGCATTAGAATTCTTTAGCCACTGCCGCCGCTCCTTGTATGACATCGCGGGCTGCACACCGACGTTTAGACTCTACTGCCCCTCAAGCCCTTGAACTAGAATAGAGTCAGCACATTCTGAAAATAGAGTCAGGCGTAAAGTTTTAATTACCAAAGAAGCGTTTTACTGGAAATTTTCTGCGCTTGCCTCATATCGGCGTTAATTTTACATTAGAGGGCTTGACTATGATTTCCCTCCTGCTCGCGATCGCAATTTCCGTCCTCGTTCTTACCTTCTTCACCTTAGGTTACATCGGTGTACCACTCTGGGCTTGGACACTCTACACGGTCGCAATCCTATGGGTTGCTCAAGTTCCCGTCTGGCTATGGATAATTTTTGGCGTTGCTGCTGCAATACTGAACATCCCTAAACTGCGCCAGATGCTCCTCACCTCGCAAATCGTGAAAGCAGTTCGAGCTTTAAAGCTATTGCCCAATATTTCTGAAACCGAAAAAGCCGCGATCGAAGCTGGAACGGTATGGGTAGAGGGTGAATTTTTCTCTGGCAAGCCCAACTTTCAACGCATCCTCAACGAACCCTACCCGCAAGTCACCCCTGAAATCCAAGCCTTTCTAGATGGCCCCGTCGAACAAGTCTGTCGCATGGCCAGCGATTGGGAAATCTACCAACGCAAAGATATTCCCCCAGATGTATGGGACTATCTCCGTCAAGAACATTTCTTTGGCATGATGATTCCCAAAGAATACGGCGGATTGGGGTTTTCCAACCTGGCCTACAGTGCCGTCATGACCAAGTTGGCGTCGCGTTCCTTTACCCATGTGGCAACCGTTGGCGTCACCAATTCCCTAGGCCCAGCCAAACTCCTTCTGCGTTACGGCACCCCCGCCCAAAAAGACTATTACCTCCCGCGTCTCGCCAGTGGTGAAGACGTGCCTTGCTTTGCCTTGACCGAACCCCATGCTGGGTCTGATGCCGGAAGCATTACATCCCACGGCGTTGTATTTAGAGGAGAAGACGGACAGCTTTACCTGCGTCTGAACTGGCAAAAACGGTATATTACCTTGGGTGCGATCGCCACGCTTTTGGGCCTTGCCTTCCGCCTGAAAGATCCCGAACACCTCCTCGGCAAAGGTGAAGATGTCGGCATTACCTGCGCATTGATTCCCACCCATACCCCCGGCGTTATCCAAAATCGCCGTCACGATCCAATGGGAGTTCCTTTCTATAACTCTCCCCTAGAAGGCCATGATGTAGTGGTTTCCATCGAGC
>JAAURS010000043.1 GCA_012032135.1 Acaryochloridaceae cyanobacterium RU_4_10
AAGAGCAAACCCTTCATCTTCAGATTGTAGGGGTCTGGTCAGCGGATGGGTTTGGCCCCATTACCGGACACGAAGACCCTTCGATCGCATCGGAGACTGCGTTGGCAGAGCCCATTGAAGATGGTTACTTTTCGGTTCGGGGACAGATTGTCTATCAAGCGACAGATAAAGAGTTGCTCTACGTCAAAATTCAACAGACACCTCGCAACTCAAAAACAAAGAGCAAAAGTGGATCTCGGGATAAAAGAGGGGAGCGAGACAAAGCTTTTAAGCTGAGAGTAAATGGCGTTCTGCCTCAAAAAGCAGTTGGATACTTTTGGGATCTGCATGTCAAGCGCCAGGGCAGCGATCTCATCCTCCAGGATGGAACCTCTATCGCACAAATGCCCGTGCAGCGCCACAAGCGCCCGCCCCAGCGTCCTAGTAAGCCATACTCCAAGATGCCTTATTCTGCCAAGCCTAATCTGGCCTATCGCGCTCAAGGGAGTGGAACAGGGGTCAATGCAACACCTCCACGGCCCGTTCAGAAACCGATCAAACGACAAAATTTATCAAATTAGTGGTGCTGGGCAAAAATCCCAATACCGCGCAATAAGTCAAGAAAAGTAAAAACGGCGGGGGAATGCCAAATATTGGTCAATACGGCAGCGCCAATATTTCGATTCAAAGGCACTGGCAACGATCGAACTTGAATTTTCTCTGGAATGGGCAGTGCGGCGAGCTTGGGTAAAACGGCAGCGCCCAACCCTTGAGAGACCATGCTGACGATAGTGGAGTCTTCTTTGATTTCATAGGCAACTTTTAAGGATTGGCCCCACTGTTGCCAATGTTGGCGCACGGCAGAGGTACATTCCGCATAGTTATACAAAATGAAGGCATATTGATTCAAATCTTTCCAGGTGAGTGGATTAGGCGCTATTGTTCCTGAGGGTGGCAATAGCACTACAAATTCGTCATTCAAAATTTCCCAGGTCTCAAAGTCATCTGAGCTGCGTGGGAGCGGCATGAAGCCAATATCGACCCGATGTTCCCGCAGTGCCTGTTCGACGGCATTAGGATCCGCTTCAATTAAACTCACTTCAACGCTAGGAAAACGTTGGCAAAATTGAGCGATGAGTGCGGGCAATACGTGGGTTGCAACGCTCCGAAAGGAGGCAATACGCACTCGGCCTCCATACAAATTTTTCTCCCGATTGGCTTCTGCTTCAATCTGGATCTGGGCTTGCACGATAGTTTGAGCGTGGCTTAAGATGCGTTCTCCCACATGGGTGGGGTATGCGCCAAAGCGTCCCCGAGCCAATAGCGAAACCCCTAATTCTTCTTCAAGGGATGCGATCGCACGGCTTACGGCAGATTGAGATAGCCCTAACTGCAATGCCGCTGCGGAGAAGCTGCCCTGCTCAACAACCGCCATCAAAATTTTAAGGTGAGAAATGTTCATCTATGACATCTATTCACTTTATGCATAGATCGGAGTCGTTTTTGTTTTTGTTCAGTTCCAAGACATTGGTTAAGTTGGTGCTTATCCAGTCAAGAAAGATACAACCTTTGTCTGTTGGAGAATGTAAGTTGCTAAAAAAATAGGCCACTTCTATTCCATCGTTTTGTAATCCTTTTCGCAAAATCACCTTTTTAATCTTTTTTTAAAAATCTTATGTTTGACCTGATTTCCTATCATAAATTTCGAGATACCCCCCAAGTTCGCTTTTTTGACATCACCATTCAGAACTCAAATGCTCGGGATTTAGTCTTTCATGATGGCCCTGCGGTAAGTCCCAATAATGATGCGGCTGATTTTTGGCAATTTTATATGCACTCCCATCAAGAAGATAATTTGATGGCCTTAAGTGGGGGACGCACCTTTTATTTAGTTAATTTTAAATGGGCGCACCCGTACCACATGGTGCGGCTAGAAACAGGTGGAGAGATTTTAAGGATTCCGCCAGGCACCTTCCATCGATCGATTTCAGATCCGGGTGGGTCTTTAGTGATGAATCAGGCTGTTCGGGATTCTGCTACCACCATAGAACGAGAGTTTCAGGTTTATAACAGTGCCCAGATTCCCCGGTTGCGCTGGACAACTTCCCACATTGTCCCCCAAATGCATGGATTTTCTGGGCCTATCTGTCGGGCTGCGTAAGCGGGGAATCAAACAATGACCGCGAGTGGGGATACTCCAATCGAGCGATCGACCTCATCACCGACATGGCTCAAAAAGACGGCCCGATCTGGGGTTTGAGGCATTAGGCTAGTCTTTGACAGGGTCGCGCGGCCTTTGTTAGGCTAGCTAGATGGTTCTGGAATGGGTAAAGAGCGTGGATATTGTAATTGGCCGTAATAAAACCGCTCGTAGAGCGTACGGAATGGATGAAATAGCCCTTGTTCCAGGCCGTCGGACGTTAGATCCGCAACTGGCCGATACAAGTTGGGAAATTGGCGGGCTTCATCGCGAGATCCCTATAATTGCCAGTGCTATGGACGGGGTAGTTGATGTGGGGATGGCTGTTCGTCTGTCCCAAATGGGTGCTCTGGGGGTACTCAATCTGGAAGGCATTCAAACTCGGTATGAAGATCCCGCACCTATTTTGGATCGAATTGCCCAGGTAGATGTCACTGGGTTTGTGACGCTGATGCAAAAGCTCTATGCCGAGCCCGTCAAACCAGAACTGATTCGCCAGCGAATTCAGGAAATTAAGCAGCAGGGAGGGATTGCGGCAGTCAGCGCAACGCCTGTAGGGGCCAGTCAATTTGGGATGGCTGTGGCAGAGGCTGGAGCAGATTTATTTTTTATCCAGGCTACGGTTGTTTCAACAGCTCATTTATCTCCCGATGCGGTAACGCCTCTTGATTTAGCTCAGTTTTGCCAACAAATGCCGATTCCAGTCATTTTGGGTAACTGCGTGACCTATGAAGTGACACTAGACCTCATGCGGGCTGGGGCAGCAGCCGTCCTTGTGGGTATTGGTCCTGGTGCGGCTTGTACTTCTCGGGGTGTATTGGGTGTGGGAGTTCCTCAGGCCACTGCGATCGCAGATTGTGCTGCGGCTCGCGATGATTTCTTTAAGGAAACGGGGCGCTATATCCCCATCGTTGCGGATGGTGGGCTAGTAACGGGCGGTGATGTCTGTAAATGCATTGCCTGCGGTGCGGATGCCATTATGATGGGATCGCCCTTTGCCCGCGCCCAAGAAGCCCCCGGACGTGGGTTTCACTGGGGAATGGCAACGCCCAGTCCTGTCTTACCCAGAGGCACCCGGATTAATGTGGGGACAACGGGGACTTTGGCACAAATTTTAACAGGTCCCGCTCAATTGGATGATGGCACCCATAACTTCTTGGGTGCGCTGAAAACCAGTATGGGAACTTTAGGTGCAAAAGACCTGAAAGAAATGCAGCAGGTCGAAGTCATTATCGCTCCATCCCTTCTTACAGAAGGGAAAGTTTACCAAAAAGCCCAAAAATTGGGCATGGGTAAGTAAGAGACAGTTGCGAAACTTCACATTATCTGCTTGAAAATTGTATTCCACAGGCGTGGCAAAGTGTGAATGCTTGCTTACAATGAGAATAGCGGAGACGAAAGTTTCCGTTCACTCCTCACACCACACTCCGCCTGGACGATCGTTCGGGCGGCTTCCTTTTGGGGGTGAAATAAAGACTAAATTAACGTCTAAGTACCTAAGATCCTGCTATGGTAAGATTTGTAGAATATCTATAGAAAGGTTATGTAGGCATGACAGCAACTGCCGTCACGGACACAACATTTAAAGAAGAAGTCATTGATAGTGACGTTCCCGTTCTGGTGGATTTTTGGGCTCCTTGGTGTGGTCCTTGCCGGATGGTTGCGCCTGTCGTTGAGGAAATTGCCGAACAGTACCAAGGCCAGATCAAAGTAGTCAAGGTCAATACGGATGAAAACCCGAATGTGGCCAGTCAATACGGAATCCGCAGTATTCCGACCCTGATGATTTTTAAGGGTGGTCAGCGAGTGGATATGGTGGTGGGTGCAGTTCCTAAAACTACCCTTGCCAATACCCTTGAAAAATATATTTAGGCTGTTTCCGCGTCTGAGGCAAATTCAATTTGCCCATTTACTTTAAGTCAAAACTTTTCAATCAATGGCTGTACTTTGATGGTGCAGCCATTTTGCTTTAGGTTCTACGCCTGACGCCTGCTTACTGGTTGTACCAACCCCACCAAAACACACCTCGATTGAAGCGTTGTTGAGATTTAAGTTCATTAGCATTGGCTGCAACCCGAAGTCTAGATTGCTTGACTACGTCAATCGCATCAGGTGTTTTCAACGGTTTGATTTGTTTTTTGGGGGACTTTCCAGACTTTTCAAGTCCCAGGCAACGCTCAAATAGCAGAACCCGATGCTTGTGAGATAAATCTTGCACGAACGAACGGGCTAGCGATCGCCGGATGGGTCTAATAAAACGAGATAAAAAATGGCTTTTGGGTTGGGGGATAGACTCAGGAATTAACTCCAGTTCGCGGTATAATTTCCACCGATTTTTCATTCTAAGCCCCCCCTTCTGATTAAAATTTGGTGATTTTCACTGTAATGCATTGACTCCTATAAAAATTATACCCATGTTGCAATAGATTCTGAACTAGAGGCTATTTTTCGATCCCCAATTGCGTTTTCCCCTTAGGGGGATACACCATTACTCAAACCAATCCATGGGTTGTCGTTCTCTTCGAAGTTGGGGCTCAGGGACAAAACCCAGCCACAGCGGAAACTGCAAGACAGATAAACTCACCATCTCTTCAGAGTCATCTAAAAGAATGAGCGGCAATTCATCTTCTTTGACGAGCCGTTCTGCTTTTTGGGCTAAAGACTCCGGCGATTCAAACAAGCCAATTCCTCGATCGGGTCCAAAGTCGGCACGCTCCACGCCTAGGCAATCCTGTAAACCCCGTCGCCAATCTCCCAGGCGCTCTGGAGAGTCTGCCAAAATGAGGGCATAGACGCGATCGCCATACATATCGTTCAGAATGGAAATGACTGCCGAAGCGACTAAAATATTCTGGAGCCGCGTCCCAGTGCTACGGACTGCCCCGCGACCGCCTAGATTGAAAAACCACCTTGAAACCCGTTCTGCATGGATGGGCTCAAAGGTCCGGCGTAACTGCCAAGGAGGACCGTAATAATTGGGCGTGGTTCGGTATTGCTCTAGCAAACGACGAATCTGCCGTGTTTCTTCCTGAAAACTTTGACTGGAAAATTGAGGTTTAGGCGCTGCTGTCTCTACTATATTTCGTCCCCGAGCAGGCTCTGAAACAGGCTTGGGTGGCGCTGGTGGGGTGGGTAATGCTGCTTTGGGGATCAGTTCGAGCTGCTCTGCTGCTAAAGCCACATCTTGAAGGCTGGTTACGAGATAATCCTTAAATCCCTGAACCCGCACCGCTACCTCTTGAGATGCCCCTGCAAAGGTTTGGCGCATTTCTACTTGAATCCGTTCTTGGCGTCGTTCTAGCTGTTCTACAGCAATTTGCAAGGCTTTTTTGCGGTCTTCAAGCTGTTGAATATCCGCTTGAAGGATTTGATTCAGCTTGCCTTGCATTTGCTGAAGTTGTTGCTCGAGAATTTGGCCTTTTTCCAGCTTTAGTTTGGTAATTTCTTGCTGTAAAGCTGCGGCTTCTTGTTGGAGAGGGGGTAAACTCGACGGTTCCATGAATATCTCAAAGTCAGGCAATGACAACCAGAACGTGAATGGGTTTAATCTACTTTGCGGGGACAGTGCTTCGTTAAGGACTCAGTCAACATTTCTGGATCGAACAAGATCGGCAGAAAGTGGATGCTGTTTACTTCACGGAAGTAAAACAAAATGGGCACCGCAGGCCAATAAATTTCCCAATGATACCAGTCTGCATAGGGAAAGGTGCGGATTTGGGTTTGGCCGCGATAAATTTCTAAGGCTGATGGGGTGAAGTGCAAGCGCAAAGTCGCGCTCTGAATGCTTAAGAAAAGCGCAAACAATCCAACCGGAATTCCAGCCCAGAGGGACAACCACCCCAGCGGGAGTGCTGCGATCGCCAATCCAACGGGCAACCGATAACTGGGCTTCAGAACCACTGTTTCAGTGTGGGTCAAGGATGGAGAAGACATCATAAAATTGCGACCTGCTCGACTGTTTTTATTGTAAAGCTTCAGTATTTTTAGAGTTTTTGGAGCGCTGAACCGCCCGCGCCTTGAAACAGAACCCAGGATAGAAAGAAATTGGTGATAAAAATAGCCACTAACGTCGTCACCACCGCCGCTGTGGTCGATTGCCCAACTCCTTTGGCACCGCCCGTGGTGGTCAGCCCCCAACTGGAGCCGATAATGGCAATAATGGCCCCAAACACCATTGCTTTCAACAGGCATTGGCAATATCCCAAAATCCTAAAAACGCCTGGACAGAGTCCAGAAAAACACCCGTTGGAATCCCATAGAGTGCTGAAGCCACTGCCATGCCGCCACCCAGACCTGCCAGAAGGGAAAACATGGTCAGGACGGGTAACATAATGCAGCAGGCAATCACCCTAGGGACCACAAGGTAATCTACGGGATCGGTGCTGAGCATTTGCAAGGCATCGATTTGTTCTGTGACCCGCATGGTACCAATCTCGGCGGCAAAGGCAGAGCAGACCCGCCCCGTTAGAATGACAGCGGTCAAGACAGGTCCAAGTTCGCGGGTAAGGGCGAGGGCCAACACCCCACCCACCGTATTGGCCAATCCAAAGCTAATAAACTCCCGTGCCACTTGGATGGTGAACACCATTCCCACAAACGTCGCCGTCAGCAATGCCACGAGCAATGATTCTGGTCCCACGATCGCCATTTGTTCTAGCGTATTGCGGCGATGAAGTTTGCCCTGGAGGACGTGAACCAGAACTTGCCCTCCCAATAATATTGCTGCCCATAGGCGGCGGCTCCAGGGATTGAATTCAATCTTTCGTCGAGTTCTAGTCTGGGTTCTGGCCATAGTGAGCCCTAGTTGTGCTTAGGGTTCGCGTAGTTTTTGGGACCACACGCGCGTGGGCAATCCCCAAACATAAATAAACCCTTCAGCAGCTTTGTGATCGAAGGTATCGTCACTCCCATAGGTGGCTAGAGTGGGAGTGTAGAGCGAGGACAGCGATCGCCGTCCTACGGGGGTTGCGGTTCCCTTAAAGAACTTCATCCGCACGGTTCCGGTTACGCGTTCCTGGGTTTGTTGAATGAAGGCATCCAGTCCCTGTTTCAGAGGACTGTACCATAACCCGTTGTAAATGAGCTGGCTGTAGGTTTCCTCAATGCCGCGCTTGTAATGGCTGACATCGGCAGTGAGGGTTAAGCTTTCTAAGTCCCGATGGGCTTGAATGAGGGCCAATAATCCCGGCGCTTCATAAATTTCACGGGATTTAATCCCCACCAAACGGTTTTCCATCATGTCGATCCGGCCAAATCCATGTCTCCCAGCCACATCATTGATGCGGGTAATCAGCTCGACGGGTTCTAGGGCTTCTCCATTAAGGGAGGTGGGTAGACCCCGCTCAAAGCCAATTTCAACATACTCGGGTTCGTTGGGCGTGAGGGCGATCGCCGCCGTCAGCGCAAATACTTCCTCTTCTGCTTCGGTCCAGGGGTCTTCGAGGGGACCTGCTTCAATACTGCGACCCAACAAATTGGTATCGATGCTGTAGGGGGAGGATTTTTTGACGGGGGATGGAATGCCAAAGCGTTCTCCATAGGCGATCGTCTCTTCGCGACTCATTCCCCATTCGCGGGCGGGGGCCAGCACTTTTAGGTTGGGATTTAAGGCTGCGATCGAGACATCAAAGCGGACTTGATCGTTACCCTTCCCCGTACAGCCATGAGCTACTGCATCGGCACCATAGCGCTCGGCAGCTTCAACCAAGAGTTTTGCAATCAGGGGACGTGCTAAAGCTGTGGAGAGCGGATAGCGATTTTCGTAGAGGGCATTGGCCTGAATGCCTGGAAATGCATAGTCTTTGATAAAACTGGTCGTCGCATCTGCCACTAGGGATTCTTCCGCACCTGCCAGTAAAGCTTTTTGCTGGATGGGTCCTAGCTCATCCCCCTGGCCTAAATCTGCCGCTAGGGTAATCACCGACTCCACTCCCCATTCCTGCTTTAAGTAGGGAATACACACTGAGGTATCGACCCCTCCCGAATAGGCCAAGACAACTTTTTTGGCACGTCCCATAAATCTTTATTCTGCGAAAACAACTGCGTCCCCTATTATCGACGAGGTCGCTTCCCCGCGAACACCCCTTTCGATCCCTTTTGATAACTTCTTTGTGGCGATCGCGAACCGAATGAGGTCTGGAGCAGTCAATAATGGAGAAGAAATCTAGTGTCTACGTCTGCCCGGTGTCAATCAGTATCGTCATTCCAACCTACAATCGCCTCCCGATTCTTGCTAAGTGTCTTCAGGCTCTGGAACGGCAAGATTTTTCCGCAGAACCCTATGAAATTGTGGTTGTGGATGATGGTTCCACGGATAAAACCATTTCCTGGCTTGCCCAAGAGGCGGACAACCTTCCCCACGTTCGGTTATTCCGTCAAAACCATCTGGGCGCAGCAGCAGCCCGTAATTTTGGGGTTGACCGAGCTCAAGGGGACAAAATTATTTTTATTGACAGCGATCTGGTGGTCACCCCCACGTTCTTGAGCGCTCACATAGAAGCTTGGCAACAGGCACAGCAACAGCTTGGATGCGATCGCTTCTTTACCTACGGACCGGTCATCAATACTGCAAACTTTGAGGATCCGACTTCAGAACCTTACAAAATTACGGATTACTCTGCGGCCTACTTTGCCACGGGCAATGTCACGATCTCTAAACATTGGCTGGAGAAGGCGGGGCTGTTTGATACTGAATTTGCGCTTTACGGGTGGGAAGATTTGGAACTTGGGGTCCGTCTCAAGCAATTGGGTCTGCAACTGGTCAAAGCCCCCAAAGCAGTGGGATATCACTGGCATCCTGCTTTTACGTTGGATCGACTTCCGTCTCTGATCGACCAAGAATTTCAGCGAGGCAAAATGGGCGCACTCTTTTATCAAAAGCACCCCACTTGGGCCGTGCGAATGATGGTGCAAATGACAGGCTTGCATTGGTGTCTGTGGGGTATTTTGTCTTTAGGCGGACGCCTCAACGAGAAAACCTTGCAGCCTCTCATGAGCTGGCTCATTCTGCGCGGTCAAACGGGCTTGGCTTACCAAGTCGCCCGTATTTTCCTTAATTGGTACAGTCTCAAAGGTTTGCAGGAAGCCATGACACATCAAAAATAGAAGCCTTCATCGGTTTAGAACGGCAGATTTAGCGCAAAAAAGAACTGGCCAACCAAAACAGAGCCAAAATCACAACTGTAATGACAGCAGGTTGCAGCGCCACGACCACTAAACCAAACTGAAATAAGAGGGCACTCAACAACCCGCCAATAACGAGGGTACCTAAGGTAATTGCAAAGGCGCGTCCCAACCGTTGTTCTTTGCGGTTAATCCAATAGACCGTAAATCCAACGCCAAGGGCCAACAAAAAAGAGAGGGCATCGGGGGTTTGACTTAGAAAGGCACAAGTCCCTAACGCAGTAAATACCCCCGCAGAAATCAAAGTCTCTGTCGTATTGGGCCGATCCAGCGATCGCTGCAACCATTGGGGGGAATCTGGGGTCTTGGGAAACGAGACTTTAACCGATTTCTCAGTGCGCTGCTCTGCATACCGAACCCCCTCCGGCACGGTAATTTTGCCTTCTTGACGCTTGCGGAGCCGATCCATCAGGATGGCATCGTAGGCAGCTTCAATATCCTGGCGATCGCGATCGCTGTCTGGATGTTGTTCGATCAGTCGATCGCGAGCACCCTGGATTTCCTCAAAGGACGCATCCTCTGGGACTTCCAGCTTGGTGTAGGGATTTTGTTCGCTCATGCGCTTGTCTTCCATGACCCTTCCAGATTAGCGAGATGAATTGAATAAAGTTACTGAAACTGCAATAAGGATTGAAGATTTTTATACTAAGCCAAGTGGGCCTGTCATCAATAGGGAACGGAAACGAGTGGGTACTGCTTCTAAAGCTATCCTATCTTGATTGAAAAGTTCTTTGCAAAAGGGATGGGTCATTCTTTTGAATCGAGGCGAAGTACGGACTCTGTGCCTGCGTAAAGATTTTTGTAGTCTAGGCTAGGACTTACTTTACAGGGTTGGGTTGAGTTTTGAGGTGATCCAAAAATTCGATCAGTTCTGCATCGGTGAGATGCTGGCGCGATCGCTTTACGTAAACTTTCTCAAGATAACGACGACCTTGGGCTTGTGTCCACCCCAAGCGCTTCAGTTCCACATCGGTTTGAGCAATGATATCCGATAAGTCAACGGGGCCAGATTGGGGAGATTTAGATTCCTTGAAATTTTTCTGGGGTGTTTCTCTTGAAACTGGTTCTGGATCATATTGTCGATCTGAACGCGGCTGGGACTCAATGCGGTTTTGAGGATAACCATAGTTTTGAGGAGAGGACTCAGGACTAGCATTGAGCCAAGACACTTGCTGTTGTTCTGGTGCGGGAAAGGATAAGTCTGGTTGTTCGTTGGGATTCCATTCCACATCCAGCGCCCGCTGGAACGCAGAGTCATTGATGGCCAAAAACTCTGACGAAGCGGCGGACAGGCGGGGGGAATGGATCGCAGGTGCAGACTCTTGGGGATTTTGATTGATGAAATGAACCTGAGTGGGATACGGACGCTCTTCAATACCCAGTACGACCAGTGCTCTGGAGCGGGCTTGGTCTTCGGCTTGTTCGATGGTGTGAGCGGCGGATAGCCCAGTGGCTAAGGTCGAACCGCCCACTTGAATGCTGGCACGGACAATATATTTACCCTCATGAATTTGGAGCAGCTCTGAGATGAGACTGCCCATTGGATACTGGGCTCGAAATTGAGCGAACATAAACATGCCTTATAGGGCGGAGAGAGTTCGCCTGCGATCGTTTTTGGCGCAGATCTTTAAGTGGAGGAACACCGTTGTATCATGCTCAGCAGTTGGGGTCAACTACAACGGGTGGCCGATCGACGGAAAAAAGCCTTACCTACAAACCATTCTAGCGTGGGTTTTGGGAATACTTTTTGCAGATCATTAGGGTGTGAGCAACAAAAGAATTAGTCTTTTGATAGGGTTAACAAATGTAAAGAGTCTGATTTCTTCATAACTTCCTCACATTCTTTTGAGAGAACGTTTAGATGTAGTGGAAGGATTTCTTTGAAAATTTAGATCGTTAGGCCAAGCCAAGATTTAGCTTCAGCTAGATAGACTTAATACAAGAGCAGGTTTAATCATTATTAATGCTCCAAAGCTGCTCTTGATTTGTTGGGATAAGTATTTATTTCCCCAACACTCAACAACAGTTGGTAGGGCTCAAAATTGGTAATGATGGCGTAATGGGATCTTTAGATTCAGGGGACTCTCGCGATGTAAAACAATTGATGTATGTATAGTTGAATCGTAAGCACTAAGCTTTCATGAATTCAACAACAACCATTCAGTCATGGTTTCTAATTGTTTGAAGTTGATAAACTTGTATTTGCCTACTTTAGTGGGTATTCAGGGGGCAAATCTCTGTACTCCAGCACAATTGACATATCATGCGAGTTACTGTATGTATGTATATAAGTTGGATTGCAAACACCAACTTTTCCTGCATGCAACAATTAAGCATCCATTAAATTGTTTCTAATCACTTCTTTGAAGTTAATGAGTTTGTATTTGCGTACTTTGTATCTGCGTACTTAGGGGTCAAAGCTCTGTATCCCAGCATAACTGTCAGAATATCTATATATTCGCAGTTATCCAAGGTATAAGTCATAAAAACATCAAGTGTAGGTGAGACTCATGATGTATTTACAAACCATAAGTTCTAAGCTATTTGTTGAGCTTTCAAACGAAGAAGAATCTTTTGTGATGGGTGGGGGATTATTCCCCAATCCAATGAGTAATTGCCAGCATTCTGAAACAAATACCACACAGAATTCATCAAATCCTGACAATAACAGTTCGCAACATACAGCGACACATACCTGTACCAGACACCAAGAAAACACAACGATGTTTAATTGGCCTGATTTTTACTGGTAGGCTTTGCGCCATTTAAATCCCCAATGCTTACAGAGATGCCTGATTGGGGTACCAGACTTGCATGCAAATCGCTTAATTTAAAGTTAAGACTTCTCTCATTGAGTTGACTTGACAGCGATCGAACAAGAATTTGGATTCAGTCGATCAGTTGCTAAGGGTTTTGAAGGCGGAAGAAAGGGAGAGAACATTTCCTATAGACTCGCTCAAATCGAGTATAGGTGAGATTTTCGCTTGAGAGAGCTTTTGGGAAATATACTGCCAACTTTTGCCCCAAGGCAATCCCTCTGGCAGATACTGCCCTTTCCTTAGGAGACTTTTCTCTCCCCTTTTGTACTTTAGCATATCTTTTTGAAACCCGTCAGGTTCTGGGTTTCGGACGTTTTACTCAGGTCAATGACTGTGCTTCTGGTTAAAGAAAATTTCTTTCACAAGAACCATGTTTATTGTCGCAAGACATCCAAATTCTATGTATCCATCCATACAATGAATGATTTCTATTTGCGCCATAGGCAAATAGAAAAATTGAGAACTAGCTTTTGAGGGTTAAATTTTCAAAGCAATCTGACTTTGAATTTCTCTTTAAAAGAAACTGTTTTTGTGGAATTTGAAATCGAAGCAAACCATTCGATTGGCAAAGGATTTCTTTGAAGAATCAGTTTGCGCCAGATCGTTTTATGAAAACCCCTAAAAACGATCTGGTTTTCATGAATTTTTTTAAATAAAAAATATCTACATAATCTATATAAACTAGACAAAAAATTGATATGTATTTTTATGTATTTGACTTGTTTTAAAACTTGCATTGGAATATAAATGGTAGTAGGAAATATCTAATTCATGATTTGAACATGAATTCAATGGTAAGTCCGATAATCAAGTTTAGAGTATAGGTGAGGTTCATTATGTCTTTGCAAAATCTCAATTCCGAGTTACTTGTTGAACTTTCCGATGAACAAGAAGAATGTGCTAATGGTGGAGGTCAACTCACAGATTTAAGCGAATACTTTAATACAGATTTTGAGGCTGCTCAAACAGTTAATTTGACTCGAATTGCATCAGGTCCCGGTGGCAGTTTTGTAGAAGAAAAATTTGCAACTGCAAACGTTGATACTAATGCTTATAAGTCTATTGACGCTTCCTTTGATTAGTCCCATTTGTTTTACCCGATCTAACTTGAAGTCTTTTAGGCTAAAATTAACTAAAATGCTTGACTTAAGGACGGTAAGACAATCTTATTAACCTCAAATAGTACGCTTATTAACTTCAAATAGTACGCACAAAGCGGCTCGAACAGTTTGCATGTTCAAGTCGCTTTTCTTTGTTTTAGAGGGAGTTAATTTTTTAAGTTTTTTACCTTGCTTCGGGAATACTTTTGGAGAATGTAACAGTAGTTATTGCTGAAGGCACAGTAGTTATTGCTGAAGGCACAATAGTTATTGCTGAAGGCACATTTATTGAATAGCCTTGGGCTCTTAAGACTGGAAGTGGATGGCATACTGGGGTGATTTGTAAGGTTTTCCAAAACTGACTACAGTAACGGTAGATTAAATATTTTTTGGAATTGGGAGCTTCTATGACTGTTAAAATCCTTGCCTTTGCGGGCAGTACGCGCACTGCCTCCTTCAACAAGAAACTCGTAAAAGTGGCCGCTGAAGGCGCACGCATGGCTGGAGCAACCGTCACTTTTTTGGATTTGCGAGATCTTCCTTTACCCCTCTTTGACGAAGATCTTGAAGCGCACGAAGGGCTGCCGGATAATGCAAAGAAACTCAAAACTCTTTTCATCGACCATCACGGGCTCCTCATTGCCTCTCCCGAATACAACAGTTCCATCACAGCAGTACTCAAAAATGCCATTGACTGGGCTTCTCGTCCAGCCCCAGGGGAAGCCCCGCTCGCCTGTTTTGACGGCAAAGTTGCAAGCATCATGAGCGCGTCACCGGGGGCCTTAGGCGGGTTGCGGGGACTCGTGCACCTGCGATCGCTGTTAGGCAATATTAAAGTCATCGTGATGCCGGGACAAATCGCCGTTCCTAAAGCCCATGAAGCTTTCGACGCCAATGGTTTGATAGTTGACCCCGATCGACACGCATCCGTTGAAAAACTGGGCGAAAACCTCGCTCACATTCTGACAAAACTTCATTCCTGAATTCACTAGCCCGATCGTGTACAATGAAAATCGTTCTCATTCACGGGCTTCATGCTAGAAGTTCAGCAGTTAGCGGTCCATTACCGGGGTATCTGTGGATTGGACCGAGTCAGTTTCCAGATCGAACGCGGTCAACTGGTCGGGATTATTGGACCTAACGGTGCGGGTAAAAGCACCATGCTTAAGGCGATGCTGGGTTTGATTCCAGCCTCGACGGGTGTTGTGCATTACTGCACTTGTCCTCTACATCAGCAGCTAGAACGGGTGGCCTATGTTCCCCAGCGATCGCAGATTGACTGGGACTATCCCATCACGGTCTGGAATGTGGTGATGATGGCTCGGACTCGGAGTCTTGGGTGGTTTCGGGGTCCAGGGCGTCCGGCTCGAGAGATTGTGAAAGCGGCCTTGGAGCGCGTAGAGATTTTGGATTTGAAAGATCGCCGCATTGGAGAGCTATCAGGAGGGCAACAGCAGCGCGTGTTTTTAGCCCGTGCTTTAGCACAACAGGCAGATCTTTTGCTATTTGACGAACCCTTTACAGGCGTGGATAAAACCACCGAAGCTATTATTTTGGATGTGTTCGACGACCTTCGCGCCAAAAACAAAATTTTACTGGTGAGCAGCCACGACTGGGGACAAACTCTCACGCACCTAGACAGACTTCTATTGCTCAATCAAAGACTGATCGCGGATGGATCGCCCCAGCAGGTCATGACGCCAGAGAATCTGCACGAAGCCTATGGTGCAGCGCTCAGCCATCCGTTCCAGGACAACATCGAACCAACGTTATTTTGCTAAAGACTCATGCTGGATTGGCTGCTAGAACCCCTGAGTTTTGAGTTCATGCGTCATGCGATCGCCATCAGTATTTTGATTGGCATCCTTTGTCCCATTGTGGGAAGTTACCTTATCGTGCAACGCATGGCGCTGTTAGGGGATGTGATTGCCCATTGCGTGTTGCCAGGACTTTCGATTTCTTTTTTTTTGGGGATTGATATCTTGGTGGGGGCCTTTGGCTCGGGTATTTTGGGGTCTTTTATTATTGCCTGGATTCGGTCTCAATCTAGGATCAAAGTCGATTCAGCAATGGCCCTGACTTTTTCTTCCTTTTTTGCCTTAGGCGTCACGCTTATTTCGGTTCTTAAAAACAAGCTAGATCTGGATAGTTTTCTGTTTGGCGATATTTTAGGGGTTACCCCCACAGATATTCAGCGCACGCTTGCGATCGCAGTCCTTATCCTCATCGCGATTCGGTTGTTTTATAAAGAGTTACTGTTTTATACCTTCGATCCGACAGGCGCTCAGGCGATGGGTTTACCCGTCAACGCCATTTACTTGGGTTTTATGGCTGCCATAACCTTGACGATTATTGCCAGTATGCAGGCGGTGGGCGTCATCCTAGTGATTGCACTTCTGATTGGCCCAGCCCTCACTGCCTATTTAATGGTGAAAGAATTGCACCACATGATGGGGATTGGTGCTTTGATTGGGGTTTTTGTCAGTCTGGCTGGGGTCTATATTAGTTACTATCACAACCTTCCTTCCGGCCCTGCGATCGTCTTGGTTTCTTGCATGTTGTTTCTGTTTGTCCTTTTGTTTAGCCCATTGCAAGGAATTTTGGTCCGTCCCAGTCACAATCGATGAGCGCAGGCGATCGAACGACTAACGCACCCATGCTGAAAAATAGTGTTTGCATTTTTTGAGCGGATGAGTAGGTTATGATGTCAACCCACACGGCCTAGAGTATTTTTGTTTCAATGGATTGATGGTTGATATGCTTCAGTTCCGCATTGGGAATGGATACGATATTCACTGCTTGGCTTCCGGTCGTCCCTTGATTTTGGGAGGCATTTTCATTGACCACGAACTAGGACTGCTGGGCCACAGCGATGCGGATGTCCTCACCCACGCCATTATGGACGCAATGTTGGGTGCGCTGAGCTTAGGGGATATTGGCCATTACTTTCCTCCCACCGATGATCGCTGGAAAGGTGCAAATAGCCTAAAGCTCTTAGAACAAGTTAACCACCTCATTCAAGATCGAGGCTGGCAAATCAACAATATTGACTCCGTTATCGTAGCCGAACGTCCCAAACTCAAACCCCATATTGGAGCCATGCGCGATCGCCTGTCCTCGACTCTCAACCTCGACCCTAACCAAATGGGTGTCAAAGCCACCACCAATGAAAAACTAGGGCCAGAAGGTCGAGAAGAGGGCATCTCAGCCTATGCTGTTGTGTTATTGAGCGCAACGGTTTAATGCCATGCCAGAACAAGCGATCGGAGTCGATTTAGGTGGAACAGCCATCAAGTTAGGCCGCTATACCCGTGAGGGAGACTGTGTGGAGTCTCTCAAAATTGCCACCCCTCAACCCGCTGCACCCGATGCGGTGATTGAGGCGATCGCCACGGCCATCCGCCAACTGGACCCAGACAAAACAGCGATCGCCCTTGGAGTAGGGATGCCGGGACCCGCAGATGTCAAAGGTCGCATTGCCAAGTTAGCCATTAACCTACCTGGATGGGTCAACATTTCCTTGGCCGATCGACTGGAAAGCCTAACAGGGCTGCCGACAGGTGGTGGAAATGATGCCAATTGTGCGGGGTTGGGTGAGGAGTTGGCTGGGGGCTGGTCGCCAGTTTCAAAACTGGTTTGCTGACGTTAGGAACAGGTGTTGGGGGTGCTATCTTCCTCAATGGCGAATTGTTTGTGGGCCATAACGGGACAGCAGGTGAATTAGGATTGGTGACCGTTGACCTGAATGGCCCTTCTTGCAACAGTGGCAACAACGGTTCTTTAGAACAACACGCGTCCGCTCGAGCCATTCGTCGAAGGACTGGCCTGGAACCAGGCGACCTCGCTGCAAAAGCAAATGCTGGAGATACGGATGCGATCGCCTTTTGGGAGCAATACGGTCGCGAATTGGCGGCTGGCATTGCCAGTACGGTTTATGTCTTGGCTCCCCAGGCGGTCATTATTGGCGGCGGTATCTGTGGGGCGGCGGAGTTGTTTTTCCCTACCCTCAAAGCCGAGGTGGAACGGCGAGTTAAGCCTACGTCTAGAGAAGGGCTGGCGATTGCGATCGCGGAACTGGGAAATCGTGCGGGGATGGCTGGAGCAGCTTGTTTAGCTTGGAAGCAGTTTAACTGAGAGGATGTTCGACAAATGCATACTCTCGAACAATCCGATCGTTCAGTAAATGCTCTTGAATAATCCGTTCGATGACAGGGGGAGTTGCGGAGTGATACCAGACTCCATCGGGATACACCAATAAAATGGGGCCTTGTTTGCACACCCGCAAACAATTGCTCTTGGTTCTAAAAACACAGGTCGGCTGCTCTGGGGGATGGGGCCGATCCAGATTTAGCTCCTTAAGCCGTTTTTTAAGGTAATTCCATGCTTCTAACCCCACTTCCTTTTCACAACAGAGCGCGTGGGTTTGATCGGCACAGAGAAAGAGATGTCGTTGGATAGAATTTAGCCCCAAAGCTATCGAACGGTCTTGCAACACTTCAGAGCCAGGGATGGTTTCTGGCGCAAGTGCCAGGGATGGATGCTCAGTCATGAACTCAAACCTTAATGGGCAGAACCGTTGCCGTGATAATCATCCGAATCATAAAAACCGTTTTTTGTGCCAAAGAATAAGCAGGACACCGTAAATAGTCCTGTCAATACAACCAGTACGAGCTTCACATCCATGACGAACTCCTCTAAATCTCAGACAATAAGAATCTAACCTATCCTAGCGAACCCTCCTCTCGAATGTTCTCAACACTTTGTGTTGCATTTACGCCCAACCCTTTTCAATGAAGACAAAAAATCCAGCCATAGTGCAATCTTGGTTTGCAAGACCGTCAACGATTGTCGCACCAGATCTCGTGGGTTGCACCCTCGCGCGCCGATTTGCAGATGGAGAGATTCAACGCGGCACGATCGTTGAGGTGGAAGCCTATGCTCCAGGAGATCCGGCTTGCCATGCGTATCGCAAACAAACGCCTCGCAATGCTGCAATGTTTATGCCGGGGGGCCATAGCTATGTTTACTTCATTTATGGGATGTACCATTGCTTGAATATTGTGACCGATCGCGCAGGGGTAGGCAGTGCCGTCCTGATCCGCGCTTTAGAGATGGAAATGTCGCACACCCTACCACTAAAGCAATTCAAAGACTTGCCGCAGGTCCAGGCAAACTCTGCCGCCATCTCAAGATTGACCGAACCCTCAATCAAATCCCGTTGGATTCAAGCCAACCGCTTTGGATAGAATCGCGATCGCCGCAATTCAAGATCGACTTGGAAAACCAATACAAGGAACTGGTACAAACCACGCGAATCGGCCTGTCTCAAGGAATTGACTTACCCTGGCGTTGGTATTTAAAAGGATCGGGTGCGATTTCCAAACTATAAGAAACTTGGTTAAAATTACGATTGGGGATCGCTGCTAAGTTAGATTTTTTAAAACTAGGAACATGTCTATTTTTCAATCTCCCAACAGCGGTCTTCTAGATCGATCGTTTTCAAAATTGGATCTCGAAGTTGCCCATCGGTTTCATATTGAGACACTGGTTCGTGCAGATCGCCCTTGGATTGCAGACGACGGACAGGATGTTATTACAGGACTCAGTAGCGTTCCTAAAACGTTGCCCGCTAAATATTTTTATGACGATCGCGGTTCGCATCTCTTTGAAGCCATTTGCGATTTGCCGGAATACTATGTCACCCGCACCGAACATGAAATTTTAGTCAATTGTGCCGACGAACTGGCTGGCCTCATTGGACCTTGCGATCTGATTGAATTAGGCAGCGGCAGTTCTTTAAAAACGCAGGTTTTACTTGAGGCGTATGCTCAGAGCAGCCTTCCCATCCGCTATGTCCCTATTGATGTGAGCGGTGGGATGCTCGAGCAAAGTTCCCTAGGGTTGTTGGAGAAATATCCCAATCTGGGCGTGTACGGACTGGTCGGAACTTACGA
>JAAURS010000362.1 GCA_012032135.1 Acaryochloridaceae cyanobacterium RU_4_10
AAGTACAGATGCACGTATTAAGCTAGAAAACTTATACCCTGTTCTTACATCCTTGAACTAGGCAGAGTTCCTTTGGTGGACTACTAGGACATACAGTAGGTGACGAATTTCTGGTGACCATTACCCATCGACTTCACCATTGCCTGCGTTCTCATGACATGGTGGCTCGACTGGGCGGTGATGAATTCACAGTCCTCATTGAAAAAATAGGTGCCCCAGCAGAAGCAACCCAGGTTGCCGAACGCATTCTAGACACGCTTTGCAAACCCTTTAGTTTAAAGGGATATACGTTATTTCCCAGTGCTAGCATTGGGATTGTGATTGGCTCCCACTCGTACCAAAGTGCAACGGATTTGTTGCGCGATGCAGATTTAGCCATGTACAAGGCAAAGAGCACAGGAAGAGCCTGCTACGCTTTATTTACAACGGACTTACACACTCGCATTTACAAAGTATTACAAATTGAAAGTGACCTGCGTCGTGCGTTAGAACAACAAGAATTTATTTTGCACTATCAGCCCATTGTGTCTTTGAGTACGGGAAAGCTGATTGGGTTTGAAGCCCTGCTCCGGTGGCAACATCCCCAAGATGGGTTTATTCCACCCTATGAGTTCATTGAAATTTCAGAAGAAACGGGATTTATTATCCCTCTGGGAGAATGGGTTCTGCGCGAAGCTTGCCGCCAACTGCATACTTGGCACCAAGCCTTTCCAGAGCAAGCAGATCTCATTGTCAGCGTCAATCTATCCAGCAAACAACTGCGCGAGCCAAGGTTAATCGAGCAGATCGACTGTATTTTGGCAGAAACTGGGTTGGCAGGCAGGTTCCTAAAACTAGAGTTAACTGAAAGTATGTTGGTGGATGACGTCCAAACGATCATCCAGACGCTCGTAAATATTCGGGCTAGAGAGATTCAGCTCAGTATTGATGATTTTGGGACAGGCTATTCATCCCTCAGTTATTTACCCCGATTTCCCATTAATACAATCAAAATCGATCGCTCTTTTGTCAGCCGGATGACGAGCGATACTGAAAATTTAGAGATCGTACGGGCGATCACCATGCTCGCACAAAGCATAGATATCGAAGTGATTGCCGAAGGGGTTGAGACATTGGAACAGTTGCTCCAACTCAAAACAATTGGCTGTGAATTTGGTCAAGGGTACTGGTTTTCTAAGCCGCTTGACAGTTTATCAATTCAACAAACGATCTTAGCCCAGACTCAATGGCCTTTGAGTGAAACGCTAGGCACCCAGTCATCCCTGCTGCTGGGATAAAGTTTGTGAGTAAAATTGCTCAAAAGGTAAGGTCTTTATAGGTTTCTGAGATCTGATCGCGTGCAAATGGGGTCATTGTCCACTAAGATTTATGTAGTCTGAGCGATTGTCCATTGCACCTAAAAGTGCTTAGGTCATCCATTGTTATTCTCCAATAGCCCGATGTCTTTTTGGGTCAGAGGTTCAAGCTCAATAACATTGCCCTTGGTACAGTATATGACGCAAAAAAACAGACGAGCGGATTTCACTTGGTGTTGCAATACTAGAATGCGGCCATTTCCTGAGAGTCCTTTTGAGCCGATTTCTGAGACTGATAAAAGTCTTCAGCTTCTGCTTTTTACTGACAAACGGTCTAGCTCTAAAGACCAATTAAGGCAAGTTCAAACTTACCTAGATACTTTACGAGCGAATTACACGTTTGATTTACAGGTGGTTGATATTGAAGAACAACCTTACTTGGCTGAGTATTTTAAGTTGGTTGCAACACCTGCCCTGATTAAAATTCACCCCGAACCTCGGCATATTTTAGCGGGCAATAATTTAGTTGCCCAACTCAAAGACTGTTGGCCCCGCTGGCAAACCACGCTGCCAACGCTGGACATGGGGCTCCCTACAAAACCGTCCCTGGCTCAATCCGTTGAAACGATGAAGTTGTCGGATGAGATTTTTCGGCTGCGGCAGGAAAATGACGAACTGCAAGAGCAGGTCAAGTTCAAGGACCGCATTATTGCAATGCTGGCCCACGACCTCCGCAATCCTCTCACTGCCGTTGCGATCGCTTTAGAAACCTTAGAAGGTCAGTGGCTTTTAGACAAGGAAAATCAAGTTGCACTCCCCCCGGATACGATGGCTCGTCTGGCCCATCACGCGCGATCGCAGATGCAGGTCATCGAGCGGATGATTGCCAATTTATTGGATGCCTCGCGAGGAAAGAGTTCTGACTTAACCATTCGGCCTCGCAAGCTAGATCTGGGAGCCCTCTGTAGCCTTGCGATCGCAGATGTGCGGGCCAAGATAGAGGAAAAATCCCAGAAATTGAACACCGACCTTCCGATGGATTTACCCTGTGTCCACGCGGACAGCGACCACATCCGTCAAGTGCTGATTAATCTGCTAGAAAACGCCATTAAATACACGCCTGAGCGGAACCCTTCAAGTCTCTATTTTGCACCGCACCACTCAAAAGGTGCAGGTTACTATCTGTGATGATGGTCCTGGTATTCCTGAAGAAAAACAACGATTCATTTTTCAGGATAGTTTTCGGCTGGAGCGGGATGAAGATATAGAAGGGTACGGCATTGGTTTGGCGCTCTGCCAACGGATTCTGCGATCGCATTACGGTCAAATTTGGGTGGAATCCACCCCCAATGAAGGCAGCAGTTTTCACTTTACGCTTCCGGTTTATCGCCATTAGTCTGAGCCTGTCTCCCAGACACAATACGCTGTAAATTCACAAAAATTCTTGGTATGCAAAGGATTTAGCCCATAAGCTGCAATATCTTAGTTATAAAAGTTTATAGATTGAAAGCTGAGATTGTCCCTAGAGCGTAGTAGTCTGAAAGCATTGCCCTGTTTGCAAAGTAATAAGGTATAAGATTCATGGTTCAACGCGGATCTAAAGTTAAAATTCTTCGTCCAGAGTCTTACTGGTATAACGAAGTCGGCACAGTGGCTTCCGTGGATAAAAGCGGAATCAAGTATCCGGTGATTGTTCGCTTTGAAAAAGTGAACTACAGCGGGTTTAGCGGCAGTGCTGGTGGCGTTAACACCAATAACTTTGGTCTTCACGAGCTTCAAGAAGTTTAATTCTTACAAGCTAAGGCTAAGGTTTATATCATCCTGTTATTGCGCTCAAAGGTACCCAAGGATGTTTTCAGATCCTTATCCGTTGCTTGAGAGCGATTCAAGGCTTGAAGGAAAGATTTACTCTCCTTCAAGCCTTTGTTCTGCGAACCAAAGGTTGAATTCATACTGTGCCGGAACTCCCTGAAGTTGAAACCGTTCGGCTGGGGCTAAATGCTGTAACCTGTCACCTCCCCATTGTGGGAACTGAAGTGCTACTGGCAAGGACGATCACCTACCCCAAAGTCTTGGCGGAATTCCAAGCGGGACTACAGGGGGTCCAAATTGCGGAATGGCGCAGGCGAGGCAAGTATTTACTCGCGACTTTAAATAAAGATGGGTTGCAGCCAGCAGGATGGTTGGGGGTTCATTTGCGAATGAGCGGACAGTTGCTTTGGGTAGAGGCTTCAGAGCCTTTGCACAAACATACCCGTGTCCGGCTTTCGTTTGAGAAAAACCAAGAGTTGAGATTTTTGGATCAGCGGACTTTTGGACAACTTTGGTGGGTGCCGCCTTCAGAAGACCCCAACTACATCATGTCCGGCTTTGGTGCGCTGGGACCCGAACCGCTATCGCCTGAGTTGTCTGACGAGTATTTAGAAAAAGTATTGCGAGGACGCGATCGCCCCATCAAAAACGCTCTCCTGGATCAAACACTGATTGCAGGGTTAGGCAACATTTATGTGGATGAATCTTTGTTTTTGAGCGGTATTCATCCCACCCAGCCTTGCAAGCGTTTGACCGTATCGCAAATTAAGAAACTTCACGGTGCGATCGAGGAGGTCATTCAGACGGCACTGACCCAAGGAGGAACCACTTTTAGTTCTTTCCGCCAAGTTTCCGGCACGAATGGTAATTATGGTGGCGTTGCATGGGTTTACCGTCGGGGGGGACAGCCGTGCCACCAGTGCAACACACCCATTGAGAAAATGCGCTTGGGTGGGAGATCGTGCCACTTTTGCCCGCAATGCCAGCCCGTACTGAAAGACAAAATAGAGACTGTACCCTGAGCGAAGTCGAAGGGTGTCAGATTGGTGCGTTTGGGGGCACTCTATGTATAGATTGACCGAGCGAATTGAGCAATAAGGAACATTTCTAGTCATGACAACCCTACGACCAAAAAAATCAGGGCTAAAAAGAGCTATTCCCCTCGTTCTATT
>JAAURS010000363.1 GCA_012032135.1 Acaryochloridaceae cyanobacterium RU_4_10
TCTACCGCAGAAGAAGCGGAACTTCTGCGGCAAGATAAACCGAGCTGGGTCACCGCAGAAGTCACTCCTCAACACCTACTTCTCAATACCACCTACTACGAAAAACTAGGTACCCTTCTACAAATGAACCCGCCTATCCGCAGTGCCCATGATAATGAAGTCCTCTGGCAAGCCCTACTAGATGGCGTCATTGACTTCATTGCTACCGATCATGCCCCTCATACGCTAGAAGAAAAAGCAAAAGGCTACCCCAAAACACCCTCTGGGATGCCGGGGGTAGAAACCTCTTTGCCCTTGATGTTGACTCAGGCCATGCAGGGACGATGCACCGTCGCTCAAGTGGCGAACTGGATGTCAACTGCTGTGGCTAAGGCTTATGGCATCGCAAATAAAGGGGCGATCGCCCCAGGTTATGATGCCGATTTGGTGTTGGTAGATCTAGAAACCTACCATCCCGTGGTCCAAGAAGAACTCCAGACCAAGTGTGGCTGGAGTCCCTTTGAAGGATGGAACTTAACGGGTTGGCCAGTCGTAACCATCGTGGGCGGTCAAGTTGCGTTTGAGCGAGGCCAGGTTAAAAGCCACGTCCGAGGCAAAGCTTTAGAATTTAGCTAGTTTTGAGTTGACTAGAATCCAAACAATAGAGATTGGATAATTCCCACACTTCCCGTAATTGGCGAGAAAATAGCCGAAGCCGAATCAGAAAATGAAGCCAAACCAGACCGACTCACAATCACCACATCGTTATTACGGAGGGCTGGGTTTTTCTCTTCATTGACAGGTTCGTTGAAACTAATTTTGATTTTACGCTCTGAGACCGTCCCATCAGGATTTAATCGAAGCAATTTTACAGCACTTTTATTGGCCCGTTGGTTGTTAAAGCCACCCGCTGCCAGAACCGCTGTATTTAAAGGTGTATTGGGTTTGATCTTCACAGTCCCAGGACGGTTCACTTCTCCTACCACGTTGACATCAATAGTTGCTGGGGAAAGTGTTGCATTGGCGAGGAACTGCTGCTCTTCGCGAGTGAGCGGTACCGTTGTCTTTGCAATGAGGACGGTATCGCCTTCCTGAAGCGGAATATCTTGACGGATGTCCCCCTCAACCAAAAGTTTCCACAGATCGACCGACAACAGTTGTTCTGTTCCAGCTCGACTGACCCGCCGCACTTGAATTTTCCGAACATCTGCTTCTGGCTTAATCCCTCCCGCAATTTGAATGGCCTGAGACACTGTAGGCAGGTTTTTGGAATTGGAATTAGTGGGGGCCCCTTGAGTCCCAGCCTCACGAATCACGGCATTTCCTGCTTGTACCGTATAGGGTCCCGGTCTGAACACTTCCCCAATGACTGCAATCTTGAGGGGTTGCGTATTGTCTGAGGCAAAGCTGGAATTGACGGCAGCCGCAAAGTCCTCTAAAGAGGGTTGTGCGGCTGCTTTAACCACAACAATATCTCCATCTCTCAGGCGAATATCCTGACTGATATCTCCATCTCGAATCAGCTTCATCAAGTTGAGGGAAATGGTTTCATATTTCTCTGGTTTGTAAAAGCTAGAGCGGCGAACCTGAATATTTCGCAAATCGGCTGATGGGGTAATTCCACCCGAAAGTTTCAGCAGTTGCGAGACAGTTGGAATATTCTCTGTACCTGCAAAAGGATAGGTTCCTGGCTTGACGACTTCTCCAGAGACGGCCAAGGTCAATTGTCTGGGCCTGGAAAGCACGATCGTCACGTAGGGACGCTTGAAGTAGCGTTTGTACAGTTGTGTGATGTTTGCTTCTACGTCACGGACTGTTTTACCCCATACGAAAACTCGACCAATAAAGGGTAAGCTCACGGTTCCATCGACTAGAACAGAATAGGAAGTTTTCCCAAACAAGTCATCTTGGCCATACATACTCAACTGCAACACATCCCCTGGTCCCAAGATATAGTCTGCTTGATTAATGTTGGCTAGATTGGGATCTGCTTTGAAGTTGGGCGACACAGGGGTAAAAGAAGGAACCTGTTTTGATGGGGGTTCTGCGGCGATCGCGGTTGAGGCAACTAAGGTTGTGAGTGCGGCCAGCGTGATGGATTGATTGCGATATCTTTTCATTTTTAATCTTTAAAATATCTATAGGGTTTCAGCTTATCCTTGGCAGGTTTGACGAGCGGTCCATTTAAGCTGGGCCTTGCCACTATTTTATGTCCTAAAACCAATTTTCCCCTTAAGTTCTTCCTTGATGCGGTTCAAAATATAAGACTGGTCCATAGATGCCAAAATCTCCTGTACCACAACTTTAGGGCTATTGGGTCCCCAGGAGGCTCCATTGGCTAAATACCGCTTTGTAACTTGGCCGATGCCATAGGACGAAACCCCCGCGACTGATGCTTGTGCGATCGCCACAGACACATACGGCAACAGGGAAGTCCCCCCCGTGACGGGCGCGGCCAAGCTCAACACCCCTTTGAGGGAACTGAGACCAAAGGTGGTCAGCAGTTCGCTGATGCCAATTCCACCCATCGCGATCGCAATGTTCCGCAGCAATCCCACGGCGTCGCGTTGCGTCATGTTAATACCATAGAGTTTGGAGAGGGTCAAAATCAGTGCAACATCAATGGTGGCACTACTGATGATGTCCAAGAGGGTGACTGGATTAAGCGCGATCGCTAAGGCTTTGGTAATGACACTTTGCCAGATGACTCGATTAGCTTGTTCGTCGCGGATGGTGAGTTTTCGTTCTAGAATTTGTTCGTTGATATCGTCGGCGTAGAGGAGTGTGTTGAGGGCAATCAGTGCTTTGCCTTCACGGTCTAAAATCTCTAAAATTTTTAACTTCAGATCGTCAATTTGGGGTGGACCTGTCTCCAGTTCGGCGGACCAACTGCCATCCGGTCGTTGTTTGGGGACGGCCACTAATGGGGCTGCGGCTGCCATCACAATTTCATTGGGGGAGAGGAGCGATCGCACTCGGTCGTCACGGATTTTTTGATAAATCTCTCGGCGATCGGCTTCTGGGTATTGGTCGATTTTGTTGAAGACTAGCAAGATGGGTTTGCTGGCATCCCGCAGTTCGGCCAAGGCTTCGTATTCGACACGAGTGATGTCTCCGGCAACCACAAATAAAATTAAATCTGCCTGTTTGGCCACTTCGCGAGCCAGATTTTCTCGGACTTGGCCGTCAATTTCATCAATGCCGGGGGTATCGATCAGTTCGATCCGGGATTTGCCAACCCCAGACAGAGAAACCCGTAAGACGTTATTTGAGTCCAACTCAGAAGACAAGGGCGCAATGTTCCATCTCGCCTGTTGCTGGGTGCGGGTAACCCCATGCAGGGGGCCTGTGGCAAAGATGGGTTGGCCCACTAAGGCATTGAGCAACGATGATTTGCCTCGGCTGACCATGCCAAAGACAGCAATGTGAACCACCTGCTGTTCCAATTTTTGGAGCATGGTTTGGAGCTGTTCGATTTCTGTTTCAAGCCCGCTTCGCTCTTTATCTGTGAGGTCGAGTTTGTCGACCAAGGCACTTAAGGAGGTTTGGGCCTGTTGGTAGCTTAGGTCCGCCTGAATACTGTCGAGTCCTTGAATGGTTTGGTCGATCTCTGTTTCAAAGACTTCCCAGTCCAAAATTGAAGGTGTGAGACTTTTTTCATCATCCCAGTCGTCCCAACCTTCCCATTCATCAATTTCGTGGCTATCGATCCCATTGGCCGTCATGTTAGCGGCTCCTTTTACATCATCTATTCCAATTCTGGATCGGATTCCAATTCTGGTTCTGGGTCGGGTTCCAATTCGGGTTCTGGATCGGATGAAATATTGGGCGCAAGGCATTGCGCCCCTACGGGAGTGTTGGAAAAACCTTGAACCTTTGGGAGTTGGTCAACTTCAAAATATTGATAGAACTGGTCCGTGACTTGTACCAAAGACGATCGATTGTTGGATTGTCGGCGTTTTTGCACAAACCCCAGTTCGACGAGTTCTTGGACGTGTTGGTACGCACCAGACCCCCGAAGCTCAACCAGGTCGGTTTGGGGAATGGGTCCTTTGAGGGCGATCGCAGCTAAGGTCCGTAAGGCTCCAACGCCTAGGTCTGTGGGAATAAGGGTGGATACGAGGGATTGATAGGATTCTTTGAGTTGCAGGCTATATCCTGCATCGGTTTCAACAATTTCTAGGGCACTGTCGCGTTGGGCATAGTCTTGCATGAGTTCGATCAGAGCTTCTTCAATGTCCTCGCGATCGCAGGTTGCAATTTCAGCCTAATACATTAAGGATACATTGGGGC
>JAAURS010000364.1 GCA_012032135.1 Acaryochloridaceae cyanobacterium RU_4_10
AGCCCGACAGTCTGCGCTCAATATGTTCAGTATTAGCGCTCCTCTCACGAAAACCATTGAATCAGATTTTCAAAACCTACTTACCCAAGCTCAAACGCTACGCAAAGCGGCAGGCACGCTCCCTTTCCTGGGGACGGATGTACTCTCTACGGATGTACAACGCACGGTACGGACGATGGACCGCGTTCAGTTAGAGATGCTATTGAATGCGATCGAGGTCAGTCAAAAAACGAATGGAAAGTTGCCAGAGTATGTTGCGACCCCTGCTACTAAAAAAGGCTTGGGCAGAACTCAATGCCGCATATCTGCGCTATCGCTTGACCCCCCAATGGCCTCAGTTGGCGTCCAGACTCCTCCAGGCCCACGATCTGTATCAATTTGCTCAGCGCTCCGTTGCAGAGCCGTTAACCCGAAACCAAGCGGACCCAATTTTGGATATTGTGGATTCTGACTGGAAAATTTTACAACCTAGGCTTCAGGATGTTCTGCGGCGAATGTTGGCGCAGGGGATTGCACCCGGTTTGTTACCGGAGGTAACCCGCAGTGCAGTCATTGCCCAAGTCAAGGATTGGAATGAACTGCACCAACGGTCGCCCTGCAATTATTACCTTCGGTACTGCGCTCCAATTTAGTCATCAATCCAGGAGAAACCATTCGGCAACAGGAACAAGCGGCTCAACAAATCCCGCCAATTATGACTCAAATTCGGAAGGGAGATGTGATTGTTCGGGACAAAGAACTCATCACGTCTGCTAATTTTGCCCTGCTGGACCACTTTGGCTTGAGCAGACGCCAAATCAATCTTGAAGGCTTGTTGGCCTTGGGGTTAGGCGTAACGGGAGCGGTAGGAATATTCGTCTGGGTGAAAGACCGTTACTACCAACGCTGGTCTCACCAACGCTGGCACCGTCAGGATAATGTTTTGGTTGCGCTGCTAGCCCTCAGCGTGCCACTCATGATTGTCTTGACAGAAGTTATTTACACAACGCTTCCAGCAGTGGGATTGCTCATTGGTAGTTTTTACGGTTCGGTTGTGGGAGCGTTGGTGGTGTTACTCCTAAGTCTGTTGATTCCATTAGGGTTGCCAACCCATGAGCTGACGTTTGCGGCGATCGCCATCGGTAGCTTGGTGGGTAGTATCATGGCGGGCTTTGCCAGATCGCGGGAGGAATTGGCACGGGTTGGTATTATTTTGGGGGCTGTCCAGGCAGTTGTCTATGCCGTTGCAGTAGGGGGAGCAAATTACACGGGGTTCTACAGTTTGATGGGGATGAGTTTGCAGCAGGGTTTGATTGGGGTGGGATGGGGTGTGATCGCACTAGGTGTGAGCCCCTATTTAGAAAAAATGTTTGATTTGATTACGCCCATTCGCCTAGCGGAATTGGCGAACCCAAACCGTCCGCTGCTCAAAAAGTTAGCCCAAGAAGCCCCCGGAACGTTTCAGCACACTCAATTTGTCACCACGTTGGCTGAGGCAGGGGCACGGGCGTTGAACTGCAATGTAGAGCTAGTTAGAACGGGCACTTTGTATCACGACATTGGCAAAATGCACGACCCCAAAGCATTTATTGAGAATCAATTTGGGTGTCCTAACAAACATACCGAACTCAACGATCCTTGGATGAGCGCTCATTTGATCCGGCTCCATGTAACAGAGGGCTTGGTGATGGCACGGAAGGCGGGTTTGCCTTCAGCGGTGCAAGCCTTTATTCCAGAGCATCAAGGAACGATGCTGATTGCTTATTTTTACCATCAGGCTTGCCAGTGGGCGCAACAGCAGCCGGAAGCCGTTACGGTGAAGGAGCAAGATTTTAGATATAAAGGTCCCACACCACAAAGCCGCGAGACGGGCATTGTGATGCTGGCGGATTCTTGCGAGGCAGCTTTAAGAGCAATGAAACAAACCGATCCGGCGGATGCACTCCGCACGGTGAATCAAATTTTCAAGACCCGCTGGCAGGACGATCAATTGGTTCATTCGCGGCTGAGCCGTGAGGACTTGGACACCTTGGCAAAGGTGTTCGTGGAAGTCTGGCAACAGGTAAACCACGAGCGAATTCCCTACCCTCAACCGATCGCACTGATGCCTCGCAAGTCCCATTTGCCTCGCAAGTTATAAATCGGCCTGAGCTTGCTTATTAAATTACCGCTTTGTCAATTCCAATGAAACATTGCTGGCCGGACAATTCGCTAGCATCGCGAGATTGACTCGACTCCGACCCCGATCGTTCTTCAAATAGTCCACATAGGTATACGCTAAATCCAAACCTTTCCCATTCACTAATACTTGCCAATTGCTGGGACTCGGTAAAGCTTGGATGGCAGTGGATCTGATAGCCACGGTCTTAGGTACTTTGTCGCCGCAGGGTTCGCAAAGTTCGTAGATATTTTGGCCAATATTCAGTCTTTGAAAAGCTGCGATCGCTTGATCTTTATTGAGGTATGCGCACTGATCGGCGTAAGCCGCTGGAGCTAGAAGCAGACTGAGGCCAATGGAGAAAATGGAAAATTCCCAAACCTTTTTCATAGAAAAAACAATACTTTACCTATCTAGTTAAACTGCGGCCCGTCGTCAAAATGACTGCTGTTGTCAAACTCATCGTCCGAACCTGGCGGATATTTTGGCGGATCTAAGGGTTTGTAGTCTACATAGTCTCCATCAATCGGGCGATCGTCCGTATTGGGTCTAGGACGGCGGCGTTTGCTCCGCGAACTCGATCCTTCTTCGGTCGCATCCACAGATCTCCCTCTGCGACGGGTGCCGGACGGTTGAACATTTGCTGAATAGATATCGGTATAGCTTTCAGCCTCTTCTTGCCCCAATTGAAGCGAGCGGCGACTGGACTGTTCTTCCCCAAACGGTTCGTCATCGACAGAAGAACGACTGGAGCGACGACTGCTCCGTTGTGATGTTCGTGCTTCTGGATTGTCTGACAACCGATCGAGATAGGCATCTTGGTCGTATGCCTCCCTCGAAGACCCTCGCCCTTCCCGAGACCCTCTAATCCGCCGCCGCGAAGATTCATTTGGGATGGGGATGGGCTCATCGTCCAGTTCGGCTCGAACATCTGGCCGAAAATCTTCTTCAAATCCGCCACCCCGATAAGAACGATTTTGCCGCTCCTCATCCCGGTAGGGCGCGCCATTGTTACCTTGCTGCCTCATAGAGGCTAGGGCAGAGCGATTTTGAATCCGTTCGATCATGAGGGCAATGATAGTGCCCGCAGAGACCATTAACTGTAACGCTTCTGCAAAACCAGCATTCCAAATGAGTAGGGATAAAATCCCCACCGTGAGGAGCAAAATTGCGTAAACCGTGTCCGAGTCGCGCTTGTATCCTGGCTTGAAGTTGTCCAAAAAGAACAAACCAACACCCAGAAGGACTAACACGATCCCGACGAGTAGTGGAACGGGAGTACCAAAGCCCACGATGGATTCCTCTCTTGATGACGACTGGATTGGGTGGCCGCCAGTTTTATCCTAGCGGGGTTTGATTCATTTGTCGTCTTTGGGGACGGTCAATGACCTCACAAAAAAGCACGGCTGAAGAAACTCAGCCGTAGAACGCAATCGAGAACGCTTGTCTGTTGTGGGATCGAGCATCGTTTAGAAAAATTCTGCCCTGGGACGATTGGCTCCAAACCGATCGCACGCTAAGCCGATCCACTAAGAACGTTGGATTTTATCTTGCTGGCTGATAAAGAACAGACCGCCCGCGATCGCGCTTAAAACAACTGCTCCAGCAATCAGACCAATAAAGAATCCGTTGAGGGAAGGGGTAATTGTCATTAAAACAGGCATCATAACCGTTCATTTAAGATCGCAACATCCCCCTAATCTTAAAGGTTTGTCTGACGCTTGAACAGTCCAGAAGGCTCATCAAGTTTTAAACTAAAAGGAACCCATCACAGCGCAGGTTCTAAAAATGGATACTCCCACCCTACTGATGTGGACCCTTGGCCCACTGTTTGCAGTGATGAGTGTATTGTTTGTATTTCGGATTGTTCTGACTTGGTATCCCCAAGTGGAGTTTGGCCGCTTTCCTTGGAGTTTAGTTTACTGGCCCACGGAACCCCTCTTGATCCCAACCCGCAAACTGATTCCGCCCATCGGTGGAGTGGATATTACGCCCATTATTTGGTTTGGACTCGTCAGTTTGGGGCGCGAGCTATTGTTGGGGCAGCAGGGTCTACTTAGGATGATTTAGCGGCCCGTTCGTCCAACATCATTTGCTCGACAAAGTTGGTATAAACTAACCCAGACTTGAATTG
>JAAURS010000365.1 GCA_012032135.1 Acaryochloridaceae cyanobacterium RU_4_10
GCTTCAAATTGATAGTAGGTATCGCTGGGATTTGTGACGCGAACGGTCGATCCAGGTAAAAGTAAAGGCGTTTGCATACGCAAGGTTGCTATAGGTCACGAACCCTTTCTACTTTACAGGAGTCCAGTGGTTACTGACATCTCTATTTTGGCGAATTATGAATAACTGCTTTTGCGAGGCTTGGTCTGGTTGGCAACGGACTCAACTAGGCCAATGGCCATGAAGTTGGTTAAGAGGGCGGAGCGTCCGTAGCTCAACCACGGTAGCGGAATGCCCGTTACGGGGGCAAGACCAATGGTCATTCCTACATTGATCGCAACTTGAAACACCAGCATTGAAAACACTCCCAGACACAATAACGACCCAAAACTATCCTGGGTTGCGTTGGCTACTTTAATGAGCCGCACGCAGAGCAACCAGAACCCCACCATTAATAGAAAACAACCTATAAACCCAAATTCTTCGCCAACGGCGGAAAAGATGAAGTCAGTATGTTGTTCTGGAATAAAGTTGAGCTGAGTTTGGGTTCCGTGATTGAGCCCTTTTCCCCACAGTTGCCCCGCGCCAATGGCAATCCGAGATTGGATTAGGTGATATCCACCCCCCAATGGGTCTTTGTCCGGGTCTAGAAACAAAATGAGGCGATCGCGTTGGTAGTCGTGCAGTAAGCCCCATAGAATATGTCCTAAGGCTCCGGCACTGAGGTTGACCGACACACTCAGGATGGTGCTGAGGACTGGGTTCGGAAGGGTCAACCAAGCCACTAAACCCATTGCAATGGTCCACACAATCCACAATCCAATCGAAGCACCAAAAGGCAAAGGAATATTGAGTAAAATCCCAGAGACTAAGGGAGACAGCATCAAAATAATCCATCCCCCATGAGCGTTCCCCCAATACAACATTCCTAGGGTGATAGCTCCAAAGACGAGAGCAGTCCCTAAATCTGGCTGAGCGAAGACCAGTCCCCAAGGAATGACCGTAATAGCTAGGGTTCGCAGAGTCGATATAACGGAGGATGCGGGGCGATGGTGTAACAGCGCTGCGAGGGAAATAATCAGACCTAACTTGGCAAATTCGGAAGGCTGGACGTTAAACCCAGCAATGGTAATCCAGCGTTGGGCACCTAGGGCGCTGGTACCGACAAATTTGACAGCTAAGAGCGACAGACACGTTAATCCATAAATAACCCAGTGAAACGATAGCAACAACTTGTAGTCCAGTCGAGCAAACACCAGGGCGATGACAGTCCCAATTGCTCCAATCACCCAATGTTGAGACCAGTCCGCCCAACCTTGATGGAGTTCGGTACTGCGGATGAGTAGACCACCCAATAAGGTCAATACAATGGGAATGCCAAACACGAAGGGATCGATTCTTTGCCAAGGCTTTGACCATCGTTTCCACAGGGAAGATCGACGCGAGCGTTGAATGAACATTGGAGATTTTGTGTCCTAGCCTTCACTGCACCCAGTTTACGTCAAGGCAGCCACGGAGACTTGGGCCGCAACTTTTTGCGCGATTGCCATCAATGCTTTGGCTGAAGCTGAATCCGGCTGTCCCACGACGATGGGAGTACCGCGATCGCCCCCTTGTCTGACGGGAATTTCTAGGGGCACACAGCCAATTAAGGGAACCGCTAATTCGCTGGAAAGTTTTTCGCCACCGCCGGAGCCAAAAATATCGTACTGTTTGTCTGGCATGTCTGGGGGGATGAAATAACTCATATTTTCGACCACTCCTAAAACATTGACGCCAAGCTGTTGGAACATCCGCAGTCCCTTACGGGCATCTAAAATAGCAACGTCTTGGGGGGTACTCACAATCACAACTCCAGCCATTGGAACCGCTTGGGCCAGGGTTAATTGGGCATCGCCCGTACCAGGGGGTAAATCTACCACTAAGTAATCCAATTCGCCCCAATTCACCTGGTACAAAAACTGCCGAATAATACCATTGAGCATGGGACCGCGCCAAATCACGGGCTGATCGCGATCGATCAAGAATCCCATTGACACCATTTTGACGCCGTGGTTTTGGACGGGTTGTAAGACATCGCCCTGGGCTTCTTTGCGAACTTCAATAGCAACCGTTTCTAAGCCCAACATCATCGGAACATTGGGGCCGTAGATATCGGCATCAATCATGCCTACGGATGCCCCCGATTGGGCCAAGGCAACCGCCAAGTTTACCGAAACCGTGCTTTTGCCAACCCCCCCCTTGCCACTGGAGACCGCAATGATATTTTTGACCCCAGGAATCCCCGTGCGATCGGGGAGATTTTTTTGTTGAGGGGTTTCCGCCGTAACATCTACATCAATGGATTGCACGCCTGGAATGGTTTGAATTGCTTTCTTGCAATCTTCAACGATAAACTCACGCAAGGGACAGGCTGGAGTGGTGAGCACTAAGTTGAAACTCACCCGTCCATCCAGGATTTGGACATTACGAATCATATTGAGTTCGACAAGGCTTTTGCGCAGTTCTGGATCTTGAACTGGGCGTAAGACTTCAAGAACGGATGAGGGGGTTAACAATTCGGCCATAGTGGTTATGATTTGTCGATTGGGTTGAGACGCAAAGTTCTGAATTCCTTGCATCCAAGTTGATTTTGATGGGAGATATCTATATCTAAGAATCTTAGCTTTAAGCGTCTTGCACTGGTTAACGCTCTGTGGTTTCTTTCCAAAACCGTTTTTTTACGCTTAATTCATCATGGCAAAGTTTTACGCCGATCTCACGGATGAACTCCAGGCTTTTATTGCCCAACAACATCTCTTTTCCACCGCTACTACTCCTAAAGAGGGGCGAAGTGGGGAACGAAATTCTTTGATCGACTGGGCTACAAAAAAAGAGATGACGGGTTGCGGGAATATTGGGAACAGAAGAATCAAATCAGTATGGATGGGTTACCCACTGGCTTACTCGAGCTTTAAGGACGCGCAGTTCTGTTCTGCGCGATAGGACGAGCGGGACGGAGAATTGCAAGTCTAGCGATCGGATTCAATTCTTTAGAGAGGGGTAAACTCCTGATGTAGTTTCAGCTCATCCCAAAGTTAGACCTCTCTCTATTCAGCAACATCTGCTGGTTGCATTCGTTAAGATGAATGCAGAGCAATGACTCATGGCAGGACTAAGCCGAGGTTGCTCTACAAACTGACCAAAACGAGTGGATTGAATCGCAAAACTCGTTGCTTGGCAGTTGAAAGCAATGCTATAGGTATCTGAGAGCCTTAATGTGTAAGGGTTTTCATGCAAGCTTTATTTTGGTGTCGAGACATTAAGGCAAACAATTCCGGTAGGCTAGCTGCGCTCATTTGCGGAGAACAAACCTATGAAAACAAATTTGTTAAGTACGACAGCATTAATTTTGAGCTTAGGATTGCTGAGTCCCTTAGTAGGAGCTAGAGTAAGTATCGCCTATCAAAGTTTAGACGGGACCGAACAGGGCGCTCCATTTGTTCTGGCACAAAAACTAGACCAGATTATTCGAGATCGAGTGCAGCGAGATGCTCAACAGCGCCAGCAACAAAATACCTTTGAACCCGAACGCCCAAGACCCCAGAATCAGCAACAGCAAGGTATCTTCGCACCCGAACGTTTGAGACAGCAGCGAGATACTCAACAGCCATCAGCCCCAACGAAACGTCATACTCGAACGTCTGAGACCTCAGAATCAGCGGCAACAAAGTATCTTTGCACCCGAACGTCTGAGACAGCCGCAAGATGCTCAACAACTTCAGCAGCAACATTTACAGGCAGAACGAAGACGACAGCTTGAGAATCGCAGAGAGCGAGAAGATCGATTCAACCGTCGGTTTGCCCAGCAGCGAGATGAGTGGCAACGCCAACGTGATCGCAATCTCAGGAACTGGCAACGCCAACAGAGAGCGATCGAACGCGAACGTCGTCTCGATCGAATGAATGCTCGGTATCGAAACCTGTACCGTAACTATGTGACCTATTACAATCGCGATTACTGGGAAGACAGCACCTGGCGAAATCGTAATTATTGGGACAATCGCTCGTTCTGGGGCGGTCCTGGCTATTGGTACGAGCGTGATTATTGGAGCCAAAACGGATACATCTGGGACGATCTATTGAGCGGTATCCTGCCATTGCTCATCAGTGGGTTGGTGCAGGGAGCCACTGACTCTTCCTACCGAATCACTCCAGCGAACACCCTTTACGTCCGAGGCTCTGAAATTCTCTCCTATAATGGCTTGACTCAAGCTGCATGCGAACCGGGCAATGTCATAATATTGCTAC
>JAAURS010000044.1 GCA_012032135.1 Acaryochloridaceae cyanobacterium RU_4_10
ACACTCGGCTCAAATCCAAGGGTATTTTGATATTCCGGTGGACCATGTTTATGGTTCGCCAGCGTGCTGAAGTATTTGAAGCAAAAAGACTTACCCGATCTGGTGGTGGTTTCACCAGACGTGGGTGGGGTGGCCCGCGCCCGTGCGTTTGCGAAAAAGCTTAATGACGCGCCGCTCGCCATTATTGATAAGCGCCGTCAGGCCCACAATGTAGCCGAGGTGATGAATGTGGTGGGAGATGTTTCAGGTAAAAACGGCTGTTCTTGTGGACGACATGATTGATACGGGCGGCACTATTACAGAAGCGGCCCGGTTGTTGAAACAAGAGGGAGCCAAGCAGGTTTATGCCTGTGCGACCCATGCAGTGTTTTCACCTCCCGCAAGCGAACGCCTTTCCAGCGGGGTGTTTGAAGAAGTCATTGTGACGAATACGATCCCCGTGCCTGAAGATCGTCGATTCCCTCAATTAACGGTCCTCTCCGTGGCAGATATTTTAGGCGAAACCATTTGGCGGATTCATGAAGATAGCTCTGTCAGCATTATGTTCCGATAGCCAAGCTCTAAAGACAAGCTTTCTCGAGCTAATTGAAGCATTTGCAGGATAAGCAATAGCTCTCTTGAAAAATTGAGCAAACATACCACCAATTACGGACATGGTTCAGTTGCAAAAGTATTAATAAAGAATTAACCTATGTAAAGATAAGTTTACATAGGCATTGTTTCCGATGTGGGAATCCTTTGTTATTCAAGTCCTAAGCTTCTGGGTTGTCGCCTGTGCTTTTGGCTGTTACTTTTCCCTCGTTGACCAAAACGAAAATTGGTAATTCAGTCTCCATCCGCTTACGATCGCTTGCTATCTTCATCTTTGTCCGATATCGGGTGTCACGTTTAGCCCGTGAAGATGATATTTATGCAACGAACGTAACTGTCTTTCGCCCTCTTAATTACAGTCCTCGATCGCGCTTCAGGTTCGTTTGAGATATACTGTGAATGGAAGAATAATATTTCTTCCAGGTTTTATGATGTCTATTCGTTTATCGAGAGTGGGTCGTCGCCCACTTTTTTTATTGCTATCGATTGGCCCATGACTCACCCCTTAATTCCACAAATTCTAGAATTGGCCCATCCGGTAGCCGATCGATTGAATTGTGAGGTGGTGGATGCGGTCTTCTACACCCACCAAAACCCTCCTGTTTTGCGGGTAGATATCCGCAATTTGTCTGCGGATACAGGGCTGAAAGACTGCGAAGCCATGAGTCGGGCATTTGAAGCTGTCCTTGATGCTGCTGATTTTCTGCCAGAGTCCTATGTACTGGAAGTCTCTAGCCCCGGTATCTCGCAGTTTCTGAGCAGCGATCGCGACTTTACATCGTTTCGGGGGTTTCCAGTTGTCGTCACCACCCAAGTACCCTTTCAGGGACATACAGCGTGGGAAGGCAGCCTGATTGGAAGAGATGATACCGTCATTCGCCTCACAAAACGGGGACGGGCGATCGCCATTCCTCGGGATTTAGTCGATGGAGTGCAGCTCCAAGACGGCACCGAATAAATCTGTCACTCTTTATCATTCTTCACAACAGCATTAGGGAGATTCACCTATGTCTATGGTTCGCTTGCCGGGTCTGTCCGAGATGATCAGCACGATTAGCCGGGAGCGGAATTTACCGAAACATGCAGTCCAGTCCGCCCTGCAAGAAGCACTCTTGAAAGGGTACGAGCGTTACCGCCGCACGCTGCATATGGACAGTACCGATCCCTTTGACGAGCATTACTTCGATAACTTCGATGTCGAACTGGATGTTGAGGACGAGGGCTTCCGAGTTCTATCCACCAAAGCAATCGTAGAAGAGGTGGACAATTCCGACCATCAAATCGCGCTCACAGAAGTGTTGGAGGTAGCCCCTGAGGCTCAACTCGGCGATACGGTGGTGCTAGATGTCACTCCCGAGCAAAGTGATTTTGGCCGGATGGCGGCCATCCAGACCAAGCAGGTCCTGGCACAGAAATTACGCGACCAACAACGAAAACTCGTCCAAGAAGAATTTCAAGAACTAGAAAAAACCGTTTTACAAGCCCGCGTGCTGCGTTTTGAACGACGTTCCGTCATCATGGCCGTTGCCAGTGGCTTTGGTCAGCCGGAAGTGGAGGCAGAACTGCCCAAGCGAGAACAGCTCCCTAATGACAATTACCGAGCTAACGCCACCTTCAAGGTGTTCTTAAAACGCGTAGTGGATGGTCCCCATCGCGGCCCTCAATTGGTGGTTTCCCGAACGGACGCGGGGTTGGTGGTTTATCTCTTTGCCAACGAAGTCCCCGAAATTGAAGATGAAGTGGTCAGGATTATTGCCGTTGCCCGTGAAGCAAATCCACCTTCGCGCCATGTTGGTCCCCGCACTAAAATTGCAGTCGATACCCTGGAACGCGATGTGGACCCGGTTGGCGCTTGTATTGGTGCCCGTGGCTCCCGCATTCAAGCAGTCGTGAACGAACTGCGCGGTGAAAAAATTGATGTTATTCGCTGGTCGCCAGACCCCGGCATTTATATCTCCAATGCCCTCAGCCCCGCGAGAGTGGATGAAGTTCATTTGATCAACACAGAAGATCGTCAAGCCCATGTCTTGGTTTCTGAAGATCAACTCAGTCTGGCGATCGGCAAGGAAGGTCAAAATGTGAGACTGGCTGCGCGGCTCACGGGCTGGAAAATCGATATCAAGGACAGTGCGAAGTACGATTATGCTGCTGAACTGAAAACTCACGGCAACCAAGCCTTCGAACAAGAAGAGGACGACGACGCAGAGGAGTACGAGGCCGAAATGGAATTAGAAGAAGATGAAAAGGAGGCACCAGAATTGGCTGAGGACGGTGAGGAGGTCTAGGAATCAGGTGGGGATAAACATTGGACCCCCTATTTTCGGAATCTGAAACTCAGACAACAGACACTATGGAGCCTAACTTTCGGCGGTGCGTTAGCTGCCGTGTTGTTGCCCACAAAAATCAACTTTTACGGGTTGTCAAGGAGCATTCAACGGGCAAGCTAGAAGTCGATCGGGGGATGGGCCGCTCGGCCTATCTCTGTTGGAGCTTCGATTGCATCCATCAAGCCCAAAAGAAAAAACGCCTAGAACGAGCCTTGCGATCGCCTGTTTCTCCAGACCTCTATCAAGTCCTAGAAAAAAATGTCCGAGAACGCCTTGGCGTGCTGAATCCCCGTTAAGGGTCTGAGGGACGTATTATAGAGAGTACGGGTATATTTGGCCGTTGCAGTTTGTGAGGGGGGACAACACACTATTCACACCAAACCATGTCAGATTAGTTTCAGGTCACAACTGTTTAGGGGTTTTTGCTTTCAGCACACATCTTGAAAACAAAATCAATAGAAGGCTGCAACTATGTAACGAAAAATACTGGACATTAGAGGGAAGATCTGGATGAGTATTAAGGTCAGAATTTACGAGCTTTCAAAAGAATTGAACTTGGATAATAAAGAGATTTTAGCGGTTTGCGACCAATTGAATATCGCTGTCAAGAATCACAGCAGCACCATTACGGAGTCTGAGGCAGAGAATATTCGCCAGAGTGCTCACAAACTCCACATGAGCGGCGCTACTGCCCATAGCGCTGGACAGCGACGAGAGTCTAAAGCACCAGCAAAGCCGATTGTGACCAAAACCAAGGAAGCTGGGAAACAACAAATTTTAGAAGTTCGCCGCCACAAGCCCGACAGTGGAGCAGAGCAAGATAGAACTCATTCCCCAACCACAACGACTGCTCCAAAATCAGTGGCGCCCACGCTCACTCCCCCTAAACTCTCTCGGCCTTCCGACTCATCCCCATCCCGTACTCCCGAAGCTAGTGCTCTGGGTGCAGTTGCCGCAGAAGAATCCATCTCAGCCGACAATCTTGGTGCACTCCCTTCTGAGTCTCAAAACAGTATTTCCGAGGCCGTACCGACTCGCAAACCGATGGAAATCAAAGAGGTTAGAGAAGCACCTAACCCTAATTTGGTCAATCCCCCCGCACGTCAAGGGGGGCAAAAGCCGTCTCCAACGCTCAAGCCAGTTTTAAAGAGTTCTCAGGCTGGAGCTTCCCCCTCCTCTGGCAGTCCTTCTGCACCCTCGGTCGATACTGGCCTGCGGAAAAGACGAGACGCAGCACCTAGTAATGGCGGATCGGATGCTGGCAGCGATCGCGCTCCCATCCCCATCCTGCTTAAAAAACCGAGTCAACCTCGACCCGTCCGCTCAACTGGCGCGCCGGAAATTGTAGAGCATCGCAGAGAAGGGAGAAGTAGCCCTCCTATTGATGATATTCCCTTAATTCCTGTGATTGTGCCAGGAGAAGAAGATCTCAAGCTCAGGCGGCCTACGGTCAATCGTCCGAAGCGCGGTAAGGCTGAGGTTGAAGAAGAGGAAATGGCAGAACTGCTCAACAAAGCACCCAAAACAGGTGTGAAGCAGAAACGCCGGACCGTTGAAGAAGACGAAGATGACGATCTTCTCAATGATGACCTCAATACCCAGTCAACTGTGGTAGATGTCAGTCAATCTCTGGTTCGCCCGCCCAAGCAAAAGACGGCCAAGCAATCCAGACCCGCACCCACTGCCACCTCTCGTCCGGGGCCTCAAAAAGGAGGGAGCGGTCGTCGCAGTCGCGGACGCGATCGCGCGCCTCAGGAGCTTCCGCCAGAGAAGCCCACGCTCATAACGCTGTCCAACAACCCCACGGTTCAAGAACTGGCCAGTTTGATGGCGATCCCAGACACGGACGTCATCAAGGTTTTGTTCTTGAAGGGAATTGCCGCCAACATCAACCAAACCCTCGACTTAGCTACCACCAAAATGGTTGCGGAGGAATTGGGTGTGGAAGTCGAAACAGCTCAAGAAGAATCAGCAGCCCGCAAGGTCACCGAGATGATCGAGCTGGCAGACCTTGAAAGCCTCGTCCGCCGTCCGCCCGTGGTGACCATCATGGGTCACGTTGACCACGGCAAAACTACGCTTCTGGATTCAATTCGCAAAACCAAAGTGGCTCAAGGCGAAGCAGGGGGGATCACCCAACATATTGGGGCCTACCACGTCGATCTGGAACACAATGGTGCCATGCAACAGGTCGTATTTCTGGATACGCCAGGTCACGAAGCCTTTACTGCCATGCGGGCTCGGGGCGCGCGGGTGACGGATATTGCCATCTTGGTGGTCGCCGCCGATGACGGTGTGCGCCCTCAAACCATTGAGGCAATCAGCCACGCTCAAGCTGCAAAGGTTCCCATTATTGTGGCCATCAATAAGATGGATAAGGAAGCCGCCCAACTCGATCGCGTGAAACAAGAACTTACGGAGTTTGGTCTGGTGGCCGAAGAATGGGGCGGCGAAACCGTGATGGTTCCAGTGAGCGCGCTGAAGGGCGAAAACCTGGATACTCTCTTAGAAATGATTCTGCTGGTGGCTGAGGTTGAAGATCTTCAGGCCAATCCCGACCGTCCGGCTAAGGGCACTGTGGTTGAGGCCAATCTCGATAAAGCGAGAGGTCCCGTTGCAACCTTGCTGGTCCAAAACGGAACTCTCCGGGTGGGCGATGTGATGGTTGTGGGATCCGTGTTTGGGAAGGTCCGTGCCATGATTGACGATCGCGGCGAACGGGTCAATATCGCTTCTCCATCGTTTGCGGTGGAGGTCTTAGGTCTCAATGATGTGCCTGCGGCTGGGGATGAATTTGAAGTCCTTGGAGATGAAAAAGAAGCCCGAGCGGTAGCCTCAACCCGAGCGGATCTCCAACGTCAGACTCGTTTGCAGCAAGCCATGTCCTCGCGTCGGATTTCTTTAGGTACGCTCTCCGATCAGGTCCGCGAGGGCGAGCTGAAGGAGCTGAATATCATTCTGAAGGCAGACGTACAGGGTTCGTTAGAAGCCATTCTGGCGTCCTTGGGGCAGTTGCCGCAAAACGAGGTTCAGGTGCGGGTACTGTTCTCTGCTCCAGGGGAAGTGACTGAAACAGATGTGGACTTAGCTGCGGCTAGTAATGCAGTGATCATTGGCTTTAACACGAGTTTGGCCAGTGGGGCGCGGCAGGCGGCGGATAAAGCCAGTGTAGATATTCGGGAATACAACATCATTTACAAGCTCTTGGAGGATATCCAAGCGGCAATGGAAGGGTTGTTAGATCCCGAACTGGTTGAGGAGCCGTTAGGTCAGGCGGAAGTCCGAGCGGTGTTCTCGGTGGGCCGTGGGGCCGTGGCGGGCTGTTATGTCCAGTCTGGCAAGCTGGTACGGAACTGTCGGATTCGCGTACGTCGCGGTAATGATGTGGTTTATGAGGGAATTTTGGATTCGTTGAAGCGGATGAAGGAGGATACGAAGGAGGTCAACTTTGGGTATGAGTGCGGTGTTGGCACGGATAATTTCAATGAATGGAAAGAAAGTGACATCATTGAGTCTTATCAATTGGTAACCAAACGTCGGACGCTTTCGATGGTCTAAGGTATCAGATTAAAAAAGCGGTCCCTCACTGAGGGACCGCTTTTTTCTTAAACCCCTTTTTACAGCAAGGAGTCTTGAATGTTCAATCTGGGATGGATAGAAGTTAGCTTAATTGTTTTGGCAGCACTGCTGGTTTTTGGACCTAAGCGGTTGCCCGAACTGGGAGGCTTGATCGCCAAGCACTCAGGGGTTTTAAGTCAGAACTTCGCAATGATGACGATTCGGATTCTGGCGATCGCCCTTAGGTCAGGCCGCTCCCAAACAAAAATCCCCCATAAAACTTATTGGGGGATTTTATAGTCATAAGGATTTTGGATCGGTTGCCAGGACTTTGCATTCGCCCCCTAAATCCCCCATTCTGGGGGACTTTGAGTTGCATTGTTCAGGTATTAACTAGCGCACGACTCCGTGTAAATGATCGACTCGGATGGGTTTCATCAGGTACAGGGAGATAAATTGAACCGCATTGGAAAGGTAAGCGGGCAGTTTCTTCAAGAACTTGATGGGAGCGGGTGCATTCGTCGCATCGATCGCCCGTAACTTCTCATTGTTCTTAATGCAGACTTCGAGCCGACCGTAAAAGTCAGGACGGTCCACATCCAGAATGACAGGGAAGATCCGACCTGCGGTTTCGTTGGTTTTGGTGATGACGAATTTGTCGTATTCGCGCGCATCCAACCCGATCGATTTGTAGAATGCCGCACGCTGAATATCATTGAGGTACATTGTGGCAAAAACCGACAACAGGAAGAAGCGGCACCACAAGCGCGATTTCAAGTTGTTTACAAACTGAGGCTGCGATCGCAACATGGCATCAAAGAAGTCACCGTGACGGTTTTCATCTTGGCACCAGTTTTCAAAGAAGGTGAAAATAGGGTAGATGCAATCCTCAGGGTGAGCCTCTAAGTGGCGATAAATGGTGATATAGCGCCAATACCCGATTTTCTCGGAGAGATAGGTGGCGTAAAAAATGAATTTTGGCTTGAAGAACGTATATTTGTGATTCTTGGTTAAAAAGCCAAGGTCCAGAGACAAGCCGAAGTCCGACATCGCTTTGTTGAGGAAGCCAGCATGACGCGCTTCATCCCGCGACATCAAGTTAAAGCACTCGGCTAATAAGGGGTTTTTGTCTTTGAGACGACGCCCCAGTTCCTTATAAAGCAGGAATCCAGAAAACTCGGCGGTGCAGGAGCGCTCTAGGAACTCAATGAATATTTTGCGAGTCTCGCCATCCAGGTTTTCCCAAGATCCATCAAACTTTTCATTGCGGACAAAGTGTTTTTGGTTGTAGTCCGCATGAAACTCAGCAATCAGCGCCCGCAATTCCACTTCATTGACAGAAAGGTCCATCTTGGCCATTTCTTCAAAGTCAGTGGTATAAAAGCGGGGCGTTAAGATGGTTTCCTTCGCGGGCATTTTGACGCCATCGCGGAGTTGTTCAACTTCAGGTTTATTAAGGGTATTTACCATGGGTACTTTGCCATAACTGCGTTAAAGGGGCTTAAAACTGTCGCTACAACTGTGAGCTGAGGGAAAACCAACAAACTTTCTTTACCCCTAACTCCAGCGATCGCCTAGAATCGCCGCGTATACCTGTCACTCATGTTACCTGAAGTCACTGGGCGCAAGAAGAACAAGTATCAGAAGCGTTACATTTTTCAAAACTTTATGTCTTAAAGTTTCGGCTGGGGATCCTTCTGCGACTGTTGCAAGATCAGGTCCAGCAGGCGATGGGCCATCATGAGTTTCGTGCAGTTGGGAATGGGGGTTTGTTGCCCTTGGGCGTCAATGAAAATAGCCTGATTGCGATCGCTGCCAAAGCCGCTGTCTGGCAAATCAATGGGGTTTGCAACGATGCCATCCAACCCTTTGCGCTTCAGCTTTTCCAGGGCTGGGGTGACAATATCTCCCGTCTGGGCGGCAAACCCAATCAAGCATTGATGCGGTTGTTTGAGTTGGCTCAATGCTCGGACGATATCTGGCACGGGCTCTAAAGGGAGTGCGGTCGGCAATTCATGTTTGGGCAACTTTGTAGCGGCATAGTGTTGGGGTTTTACATCCGCAACCGCCGCAGCCATGATAATCCAATCTGCTTTGGGTAACGCGGTTGCTAGAGCGTCTTGCATTTGTGCTGCACTCACTACATCGATCGTTTCAATGGGAAGGTCTGTTGGCCCTTGAAGATCGGCAGACTGAACTAAGCAAACCTCTGCACCACGGTGGGACGCTGCTGTAGCTAAGGCTAGTCCCATCTTGCCCGTTGAGGGATTGCCCAAAAACCTGACAGGGTCTAAAAATTCGCGGGTGCCACCGCTGCTAATTAGGATGCGTTTGTGCTTGAGATCGGTGTGTCCTTTGCTATCAAGCAATGACTGAAGGTAAGGCACAATATCTTTTGGTTCCGCCATCCGTCCCGTACCGACCGTATCGCAGGCCAACAACCCAGCAGCAGGTCCAATAGAATGAATGCGCTTCATCTGCTGAAGGCGGTGCCAATTTTCCTGCACGGTAGGTTGCTGCCACATGATGGTGTTCATGGCAGGGGCCACCAGAATGGGACAGGTTGAGGCCAATACAGTGTTGGTGAGAAGGTTATCCGCCAAGCCTAGCGCTAATTTACCCAACGTGTTGGCGGTTAAGGGTGCAATCAAAAAGACATCGGCCCACTCGCCTAATTGAATGTGTAAGGGGCGATCGTGGACGGGAGCCCAAAAATCTGCATCTGTATAAACACGATGGCGGCAAAGGGTTGCAACGGTCAGCGGCGTAATAAACTGTTGCGCCGCATCCGTCAAAATCGCTCTTACCTCAACCCCAGACTTCACTAGAGTAGAGATAATTTCACACACTTTGTAGGCAGCAACGCCGCCCCCAATTCCAACTAAAATCCGTTGACCTACAAACGGCTCAAAAGACGTCATAGAATTCGCTCAGCAACGGATTCAGGATTCGTCAAAGGCTTCTAGATCGAGCAGGTAAAGATAGGGTTCGGCCAGCTCGGGACGTTGAAATGCGATCGCCCTTAGACAATGCCAATCGTTCAACGCTTCAAAGGGAGAATCGTAGTCATCATCTTCTAAACGCTGGGCAAGCTGAGCGACATCTGTCTCAGAGAGCGTTGTCACATCAGGATGATTCGCTTGAGTAACAGTCATGGCATCAGCCCCCTGAAATGGACAACAAAGCAAAATTCAAAGGAAACTGTAGGTTAGCTCCCTTAAATCATCATACCCTTTGAATCCATATATTCGAACTTGCTACACTTTGTAAGCGACTCAAACCGTCTTTAACCTTTGACCGCTAAACTTTGATTTAGAGTTGGTCTAGAATGACCCGTTGATTTTGTATTGGGAGTTGACTGATGCGACAAGTTAATTTCTCGCTCATTTTTGTGATTTGCTTAGCGTTGGTACTGTTTGGAATTGAAAATACTGAACTTGTCAGCATCAAAATTTTTGAAGGACTCGAACTGAAAGCGCCTCTTTCAATTGAACTCATCTTATCAATGGGGATTGGTGCGGTCCTAGCCTGGGTGTTCAGTGTATGGGTTCATTTACAGGCTGGTCTTGGCGATCGCCAAATTCTTGAAGAGAAAGAGGAGCAAATTGAGGTCCTGCAAGCAGACATTGAGCGATACAAGGCCGAGATTGAAGAACGGCAACACTTATTGCCCAGTGCTTCGATGAGTTCCGATTCTTAACTTAGGTCGATCGCATTAAGTTTGCTCGGACTGCATTGCCTCAAACTGCTGCCAGCACAGATATAGCGCGCGCGGGACATGGAAACATCCCTTCCATTTTCCTCCTTTGAGGTTTAATAACACTTCCCCGCGACGATTTAAGTAACCAAACCATTCACCGTATTCTGGGTCCGCAAAGTGCGACCAAGCATAATCGTGGACTTTTTGATACCAGTCCCAACACTCTGGACGATGGGTGAGGCGATCGCCCATTGCTAGGGCAACTAAAGTTTCTAGATGAACCCACCATAGTTTTTGGTCCCACTCCAATTGATGGGGTGGGTGTCCTTCTGAATCCATGAAGTAATATAAACCGCCATAGTCCTTATCCCAAGCAAAGTTGAGGATATTGAGCACAACATCTACAGCTTGGTGAATGGTTTTAGTATCGTTGCGACGTTTGGCAATCTCCATAATGAACCACATCGCTTCAATGCCGTGGCCGGGATTGATGAGTCGGCCATCGAAACAATCAAGATGCGTTCCATCTGGGGCCACGTTTTCAAACATCAGTCCCCGATCTTGATCTAGGAAATCCGTCATGACTTCCTGCACGGTTTCCTCTAACACGCGATCGAGAGTTTCTTGGGGCAGGAGCCAATCCATCTCCAGAGTTAGGTTGGCTAAAATCATCGGCACTGCCAGGGATTTCATGGGACGGGTGCCGGGATATGTTTTGGTGTACTTCCCCTTAGGATCATCTTTACGGCGTAAGACATTGTTGTAGGCTTGCAGTGCTACTTCCTTAGCCCAATCTTCACTGGAGGCTAGCGCATACTTGCTAAAGGCCATTGCAGCAAAACAATCGGAAAAAATGTTGTAGGGCTGCACGAGGGGCAACCCTTCGCGAGTGAGGGCAAAGTACCAGTTTCCCTCTTCATCGCGACCGAACGTAGATAGGAAGTTAGCTCCATTGGCGGCAATTCTGAGCCAATCTTCGCGGGGTTCAATCTGGTTGTAGAACGTTGAGAACATCCACACCTGACGATTTTGGAGCCAGATGAATTTGTCGGTATCATAGACGTTGCCCGTGCGGTCTAGGCAGGTAAAATAGCCGCCGTGCTGCCAATCGACAGAGTATTTTTCCCAAAAGGGAATGACATCGTTGAGGAGGGCATGTTTATACTGAGCGGACAGCGCTTTAAGGTCCCGTTCCATTGAAATCTGCCTATTTCGCCAAGGTTCACAATATCTATTATTGTGCCAAGAGGGGGCAGAATACAGCGACCTAACCACCTTTCAATTCATCAGCGATCGCCCACCTACAACTTCAACAAGACTGGGCAATATACTGGGCGATCGCACGCCAACAAGTTACCTTTGGGGCATCATCCCGTCGGCCCGATCGCGAAGCCCACGATGTCTGCCTTGATGATGTTTTTGCATCAATTCAGCCATTTTTGTGCGTTGTTCTGGTGTGAGTACCGCTCGGATTTTGAGCATCGTTTCAAACCGCCGATCCCCAGCTTGCTGGCGCAATTGCTGAACTTGTTGATGTTGTGCCCGGAGTTGGTCGTCCGTTGCATTGCCTGCTGAGAGCGATCGCATTCGATCGAACGCAGCTCTCATTTGGTTGCGTTGTTCCGTGGAAGCAGTTTTTTCCTGTTCTCGAATGGCTTTAATTTTAGCTTGCTGGTCAGGGGTTAAGTTCAGCTCTTTGAACATTTCCCCGCCTTTATTCCCCCAACGGCCTTTACGTTGGTTGCCTTCAGATGGCCGATCCGGCGTGTTTTGAGCGATGAGGCTAGCTTGAGTCAGTGACGGTTCGGCAAATGCAGCGTTCAGGTGCGATCCAGATTGGGCGATCGCAAAACCAGCAACAGGCACAAGTAACGCAGTAGCCGCAAATTTCAGGACCGATTGTGATTTCATAGTGATAATGTTCTCTTCGTAATTTGATGCGTGACTTTGACTCTTTTATCTTATGAAGTTTGCAAACCTCTCCACTAGGATCTCAACTCCCAATCCAGGCAGGTCTCAAGGACTGTATTGAAGTAGTACTTTGGTACTAGATGTAGGGTGTGGAGATGCACCGCTGGATCCTTCTAGGAACGAACCGAGTTGTCCTATAGTGAAGGTCTCATCAATTTCTGAGACTTTTTGCGGTCATGCAACGGTTGTTACGTTCCAACCATCCCTTTATTTTACTCCTCTATCTAGAGTGGGTTCTGTTGGGAATTGCGGCATTGACGGCATTTCCCACCCCCTTTCCTTTTCGTCCCCGACGTCCAAGACCTTGGCAAGCCCTTGAATACATGGGTGGCATCAGTCCGTTTCCCTTGGGAGTGGTCGTTTGTATTGGAGTTCTTGGAGTGCTAGGGCTGCGCCTACCTATCCATCAATCCAAAACAGCAAAGGTGCTCTTTACGGCTTTGGGGTTTGGATTGAGTTGGTTGGCAGTGTTATTTGGTGCGGGAAGTAATTGTTTTTCTGCTTTGTTGTTAGTTGTTGTCATTCGGAGTTGCTTGCTTTTCCCTTGGCGCGATCGCCTTTTCGTTTCCCTAGTCGCGTTTGGATCGTTTTTGCTAAGGCTGATGTTGGGGATTCGCCAGTTTTATACCCTAGAAGCAACAGCCCCAGAGCGCTTCCCACCCCTAGGTTTTAGACGACACTTATCCGCCGAGCAAATTCAGGGAGCAGTTTTTAACTTAACGCTCAATTCTACGCTCTTATTTGGACTGGTACTGGTGTTTGTGCTGCTGATGGTCGGCGCAATTTTGACCGAGCGCCAAAGCAGCGATCGCCTCGCACAAGCCAACGACCGCCTCCGGCGTTATGCTCTTTTGGCAGAAAATCAAGCCACGTTACAAGAACGAAATCGCATTGCCCGTGAAATTCACGATTCCGTCGGTCATGCCCTTACAGCTCAAAGTATTCAGCTTGAGAATGTTGCCCTGTGGCTAGAAGAAAACCGACCTCGGGCGGTGGACCATCTCCAGAAGGCCAGAACCCTCGGCAAGGAGGCGCTCCAAAACGTACGGCAGTCTGTTGCAACGATGCGCCAAGCGCCGCTTCAAGGAAAAGCCTTACCAGAAACCCTCCAAAAACTCATCCAAGAATTTGAACGCACCACTGGAATCCATGCTGACTTGCAAGTTCAGCTTTCACGATCGCTGCCGACGGAAGTTGCGATCGCCATCTATCGAATCGTGCAGGAAGCAACGACCAATATTGCCAAACACAGTCAAGCTACTGAAGTTTGTTTGACCTTGAAAGAAAGCCTCAAAGAGCTTGAATTGGTTGTTGAAGACAACGGACAGGGCTTTGACCCTACCGTCAACACTACGGGGTTGGACTCCAAAGTATGCGAGAACGCACGGAAGCTCTGGGTGGAGTATTTGAGCTACACAGCCAACCCGATCGAGGTTGTCGCATTCGCCTTACCATTCCCCAGCCTGGAGTCGTTTTATGATTCAACTGCTACTCGTTGACGATCAGGGCATTATTCGAGAAGGTCTAAGGAGTCTTTTGGAAACAAAAACGGACTTGCAAATTGTTGGCGAAGCTGAAAATGGTCAGATGGCGGTTGAGTTAGCCCATTCGTTGAAGCCAGATGTAGTTTTGATGGATGTGCGGATGCCCATTATGGATGGAGTTGCCGCTACTCGTCTTTTAACGGAACAAGCTCCCGACATTAAGGTTTTGGTACTGACTACCTTTGATGATGATGAATACGTCACTCAAGCGATTCGATGCGGAGCGAAGGGCTACCTACTCAAAGATACTCCTTCCACGGAACTTGCAGATGCAATCCGTGCAGTCCACAAGGGTTACACTCAGTTTGGGCCGGGACTGATTGAAAAAACCTTGGGTGGAACGCCATCAAGCGTCGAACCGCCGCCGGAGTTCGCACAGCTCACACCCAGAGAGCAGGAAGTTTTACAGTTGATCGCCAAAGGATGTAGCAACCGCGAAATTGCCGAACAACTCTATATTTCAGAGCGCACGGTCAAGAATCACGTCAATAGCGTGTTGAGAAGATTGAATCTCCGCGATCGCACTCAGGTCGCCATCTTAGCTTCTAAATGGTCATTGTGAGTTGTAGCGAAAAATCAAGAAAAATCTTGTCGTCAAGCAAAACAAAGTTTAAGATGTTGTTACTCAATCTGCACACCTATCATGTCTGAAGAACGATTCAACGCTGTAGAAACACGTCTAGACCGTATTGAAGCAATCTGCGAACGCACTGCAGCAAATATAGATACGCTCACCCATTCCGTAGATACGCTCACCCATTCCGTAGATGCGCTCACCCATTCCGTAGATGCGCTCACCCATCAGACAGGAGTATTAACTGAAGGACAAGCAGCTTTTAGAGCAGAGTTGAGAGAGCTAAAAGCGGTAGTCAATGAGCAATCTGAAACCAGCAAACGACAAGAAAAACATATCGATCGATTGGTTGGTATCGTCGAAACGCTCATTCACAGAGCCAGTTGAAGGAAAGGGTTTGGATAGTTAACCCACGATCGCCACAATATAGCGTCCGCTTGCCGCCTGAGTTAGACTTTTCTCAGAGTATCTAGTTTTTCAAAAAATGGCACATGGTCCTCCGGTAGGTTGGAAGGCGAGACTGGATGGCAATAATACCCTGAATATTTTGAGTGTCTGTGCGATCGCCGGAAGCTGGTTCTATCTCAATCGCTCAATGTTGGGGTGGTTCGCGCGGACATTGCCTGAAATTTCAGTCTTCAATGGATGGATGTTAGCCGCAGGAGTCTTGCTCTTAGGGGTATTGGGCTATCGCTATCGCCAGCGCATCCAACTGTCTGCCCCTACGCTACATTCATTACCGCTTGCTTTGATGATGGGTTGTGGTATTGGTGCAATTTCCACCCGTTGGTTGATTGCCCTCGAGCAACTGCCCGTCGTTCTATTTCTGTTCGGCACCTACGGGATGTTGGGATTATGCCTAGATCCCGCAACATGGCGCAAAGGACTCCCGATCGGAGCTGCGATCGCCTGCTTGCTTCCCTTTGGCGTGCAGTTCAGTACGGGATTGGGAGCACCCGCACGGGTGCTCACCTCCCAAGGCGTTTCCTATGTCTTACGTCTGTGGGACATCCCCGCTATTTCTACAGAAGATATTATTTTGCTCGATACAGGCGTTGCTTATGTGGACAACCCCTGTAGCGGGCTCAAAAGCATGTGGACGGGCACGTTATTTTTGCTTGCCGCAACTTGGCTGGAAGGACGCCAAATTGGAATGCGTTGGTTGTTGGTCTGTTCGGCCAATTTGGGATTGCTGGCGATCGCCAACACGTCTCGTGTCATCGTCCTCGTAGTGCTGACCTACATTTTGAAACAACCCTTGTTTGCGGAAATGATGCATGTCCCTCTAGGACTGATGGGCTTTTTGGTCGTAAGTGCTGCTACTTGGGGCTTATTGAGATGGGTACCGCGCCAGCAAAATCTGGGCGATCTAGAGAAGAGAGCGCCTCCCCGCTCAACCGTCAAAGCGCCTTTCATTATTACTGCGTGCATTTTGGCATTGACACTCATTCCCCAACCGCCGATCGTGGCAACCGCAGCATGGGATGTCTCAACACTCCAATGGTCGCCCCAGATCCAGGCCCGTCCCGTTCCCCTCAATCCCTACGAGCAGAAATTTTTTGCACGCTACCCCGGCGTGACCACTCAAAAACAACAATTTCAATTTCAAGGCATCACAGGTTCGCTGGTTTTGGTTGCCAGTCCCACTTGGCAAGCGCACCACGCCCCAGAACTGTGCCTAACCGCATCGGGGTATCGCATTGAATCAATGAAAGGTCAAGCCTTGACCCCCAAGATTGCGGGGCGATGGCTAAGATTGGATGGCGGCAAGAAAACAGCAACATACTGGTTTCAATCTGCCACCCAAACCACCGATGACTTCTTTGTCCGGTTCCGAGGAGAAGTCTTCCGCACCGATCCGAGTTGGACCTTAGTTTCCATTGTGTTCGATCGCCCCCATTCCCCTAATGAATCTCCTATGCAAAACTTCTTAACCCTAGTTCGCGATACGTTAGACCCGATTCAAATGGTGAGAGGAAAATCATGAAGTCAGGATCGCCAACGCCCACACAGTTATCTGCAAAGCTATTTAACTTTTTTTTCTGGATTTTTAATGCCAGTCTCCTACTCATTATTTATATCGGATTCCTCCCGTTCATTGGGTTGGCGTTCATGTCAGATACCACAGCGGGACAAGTCCCACTCAACTTTTTGGTTCCCTTTATCGGGCTAGTGGGCGTTCCTACCACTTGCACGATCGCTGGGTTTAGGCCCAAGCTAAAACGGGCTTCCCTCTCTTTGTTTCAGGTGTTTTATGGGATAGAAGCCCCATTACTTGTACTGTGCGTCACTCGGTTTTTTGTGCTGAGAGATCTAACCCCCGCGAGTTCGTTTTTGCTCGTCACGGGGTTAGTAGGCACGATCGCAACCATTCATTGGTTGGTTAAGGGCCGAGACCCTAACGGACAGGCAAACCTCTTGCATTTAATCGGGTTGAGTTTATTTCTCTTCACGTCGCTCTTTTTTGTGGCGATCGCGCTCTTTTTTGTTATTCCATTTTTACAGTTAATTCTGACTTCTTGGTTATCTATCTTCCTTTTTGCGTCAATGTTGTTTCCATTGACCATACTCCTAATGGGGGCAATCAGTTTTCCCTTTGGAATGCTTCCGGTTGCTTGGCAAGGTTGGAAGCAGAATCTGCAAAAGGCTATTGCGCGTTACGGTAAAACCAAAGCAACGGTCTTAGCTTCAACGATCGCAGTTCTTTGGTTGGGAAGCTTTATTGCACTGCAACACCAGCCTCAAAACCAAGCCTTTGCATTACTCAAAACTCCGCCTCAGACGGACAGCGATCGCCAAGTGCTCTTGCAGAAATCAGAGGTAATTCGCAAAGGGTTGCTGAATGCTTATTTGAGTTCCTATCGCTACCCTCGCAGTGGGGAAGAAAAATTTATCTATCAGTATTATCATGACACCTTGATGCTTCCAGACTTTTTGGCTCAGGGCATTCAAAATACTTTTAACTTTGTGACGCATCCGTTTCAGTATGGGGGAACTGCTGAAGATCGGGCCAAGGCGGAAAAACTCTATGCTGAGTTTTTTGATGCACCTATCATTCGGAAAGAACAATCTACCCTTCAAAAGGCTGTAACCTCAACCTTCAATCGGGGAGAAGCTAAAGCAGGTTTGCTGGATGTCAATCAGAAACGGGTTCGACTGGCACAACAAGATATTACTATTAAACCTAAAGGGGACTGGGCAGAAGTCGAACTTCATGAAGTCTATGAAAATCAAACCTTCAATCCAGAAGAAATTCTTTACTACTTCTCACTTCCTGAAAGCTCGGTTGTTACAGGGCTGTGGCTGGGAGAAACCGCCAACCGTGCCTCCAGTTTCCCCTTTCAGATTTCAACCCGAGGCGCGGCGCAGCAAGTCTACAACAAAGAAGTTTCACGCCGTGTCATCCGGCATTGCTAGAACAAGTCGGACCACGGAACTATCGGCTGCGTGCATTCCCAATTCCCGCTCAAGGCAGGGGAAAACTTCATCTGTGGATGACTTACAAGACAATGAAGCAAGGGAATAATTGGCCAATGCCAACCCTCAATGAAAAAAGGAACGTGTATTGGACTAATGGGACGCAACGTAAAATTAATGGCAAGACTGCGTCTGCCCAAGACCAATGGCTGCCCAATGCTGTTTCAGCAGCCAAAGCCCAACCTTCTACCCACCAACTCACCTTGCCGAGTGGTGGTAGCATTCTGGCAAAACCATTTGCTCAGAAAGACTACAAACTTCCTCAAGGCAAACGCATTGCGGTGGTTTTAGATGAATCCTATAGTATGAACGATCGCCGCCAGGATGTTGAAAAAACGTTCCAATGGTTACAAGGAAATATCCTAAACAAAAACCAGGTAGATCTTTATCTAACCGCCAGCACTCCAGTCCAACCTAAAAAAGTGGTAGGGATTAAGCAGTTTGATGTTGCCAAAGCAACGTTCTACGGCATGTTGGAACCGCGACAAATGCTGCAACAGTTCCAAACCCTTCGCCAAGATTCGACCTATGATGCTGTTTTGCTGATCACAGATCCTGGTAGCTATGAACTAACGGAGAATAGCAAAACTGCTTTAGCAATGCCTGCACCCCTCTGGGTATTGCATTTGGGTGGTCTCCAGCCTGCCTATGATGACGCGACCCTAGAGGCAATCCAAAGCAGCGGTGGTAGCATCGATACGGACGTGAAAGAAGTAATGCACCGGATTGGAACGCAGCCCTCTTTAGGAAATGGCACGTCGCTCCTGAGCGTAGTGGATGACTATGCCTGGTATCTCAGCCAAAAACCCAATCCATCCGCTAATACAGATGAAGCGTTTGCACCGATCGCAGCCCGTCAATGGGTCACTCAAGTCAGTCAATCCATCAAGCCAGATCGGCTCAAAGATTTAGATGCGGTACATGTATTAGCAAAACGCTACAAACTGGTCACGCCCTATTCATCCATGATTGTGTTGGTCAACGATCGACAGAAAACAAGATCTGAAAAAAAGCAGAAGAAGGCGCGATCGCTTTAAACCGAGAGGTGGAAGACCAGCAGTTACCGCAGCCAAGCGGACTGGGTACGGTTTCAGCGGTACCGGAACCGGAGGAATGGTTGTTGATGGGATTTGGAGCGATCCTCCTTGGAGTGGTTTATCGTCGCCAACGAAAACAAGCTACGAAGGGTGTTCAGTAAGAGGATGTCTGAAAAGTTTTGAATATGACTCTATACTCTCATGGCTCCCCCTTGTATCTTAAAAGGAGAGCGGTAGACCGATATCCCCCTGGTTGAAAAACCGAGATTTAGTCTAGGTCGCCGCTTCCTCATCAATCAAAACTCGAAAAATCGCCAGGGTCTTGAACCCGCATCGGACAAGGTTGAGTGATGGATGAGAAACCCAAATCAGGAGGAGTATCAT
>JAAURS010000366.1 GCA_012032135.1 Acaryochloridaceae cyanobacterium RU_4_10
ATAGAATTACCCACCACAATCGCGGGCTGGTTGATTTGGCTGTGCCAAAAATCACGAACCAGGGTTTCCCATAGCTCCAAAGAATAGTCCAGAGCTGGTTTTTCCGATGCGCCAAACCCTAAGAGGTCTATAGCATACACCCGATACCCTTGTTCCGCTAGGGCGGGTATATTTTTGCGCCAGTGGGCATGGGTTGCACCAAACCCATGAATGAGGAGCAAAGGCTTGCCCTCACCCAGGACGGTATAGCAAACATTAAATCCTCTCCACTCCCAAGTAAATTGAGGCAAAGCTGCCGAGGGCAAGAAAACGCGCAAAGATTCAGGAGAAACCACAGACTCAGCCATGAATGTAACGTCACTAAAAAACGAGAGGATTTTTCAAAAACCTCTCGTCCTATTATGAATGGCCTGTACCCTATTGGGGAATGATGGGAGCTACGTTGACTGTTGCAATTCCAGGGCGATAACTTGGTAAAAAGGCCATCGGGCTGTTTGATGGTGCTAATTCTTGGGCAGCGATCGCCGTATGAGTCCGTGCCTGAGCCACCACTGTGATGGAATCCCGAACCTTGGACGCTACCGCCACGGTGGTTGAATCATACATTTGAGTCGCCAGCTTGGGATAAAACCCGATCGCAACAATCGGAACAATCATGCAAACCGCAATAAACACTTCACGGGGCTGAGCATCCATCCATCCAGAAGAGGCTTGCTCTGGCAGTCCTGAATTGCCGTAAAACACGCGGCGGAGCAGGGACAGCAGGTAAATGGGGGTCAAAATCAAACCCACTGCCGCTAAGAACGCGATCGCAATCTTAAAAGGAGCGCTGTAAACTGAGCTGGTCGCAACGCCCAGGAATACAGTCAGCTCGCTCACGAAACCGCTCATTCCAGGTAAAGCCAAGGATGCCATCGTTCCAACGGTGAACAGTGCAAAGACCTTGGGCATTGCTTTTGCCACTCCACCCATCTTTTCAATCACCAGGGTATGGGTGCGTTCGTAGGTGACCCCCGCCAGGAAGAAGAGAGCCGCCGCAATCAACCCGTGAGAAAGCATTTGGAGCACCGCGCCGCTGAATCCAACTTCGCTTAAAGCTGCAATGCCAATTAACACAAAGCCCATGTGGGAAATAGAGGAACAAGCCAGACAACGCTTGAGATTGCCTTGACCGAAGGCATTGAGCGCACCGTAAACAATATTGACCACACCCAAAACGGCCAACACTGGAGCCAAATAAATATGGGCATGGGGGAACATATCAACATTCATGCGGATGAGGCCATAGCCACCCATCTTAAGGAGCACGCCAGCCAAAATCATGGAAACGGGAGCAGATGCCTCACCGTGGGCATCAGGAAGCCAGGTATGGAATGGGAAGATAGGAAGTTTGACGCCAAAGGCAATCAGAAGGGCAGCGTAACTTAACAGCTCAAAGGTCAGGGAATAGTGCTTTTGGGCCAACACCGTCATATCAAAGGAGATCGTGTCGCCGTAGAAGGCCATTGCCAGTCCGGCAACCAAGATAAAGATAGAGGCCAAGGCCGTATAAAGAATAAACTTGGTGGCAGCATAAGCCCGCTGCGGTCCGCCCCAAATGGAGATCAAGATATAGACCGGAACCAATTCCAGTTCCCACAAGGTAAAGAATAAGAGCATATCCTGCGCTGCAAACACCCCAATTTGGGCGCTATAGAGCAGCAACATTAAGGCATAAAAAAGTTTGGGTTTGCGGGTCACATTCCAGGCCGCAAAGATCGCCAGGGTATTCACAAAACCTGTCAGGACAATGAGCGGCATGGAGAGGCCATCCACTGCAAGCGACCAGTTGAGGCCCAGTTGCGGAACCCAAGCATATTTTTCAACAAGTTGAAGGCCAGGAGTGGCAAAGTCGTAGTGTTGCCAGAAGGCCCAAACCGTGAGGGCAAAATCTAAAAACCCAATCCCCAAGGCATACCACCGAAGCGTTTTTCCGCTTTTGTCAGGGATGAAAGGGATGAGAAGGGCAGCGATCGCCGGAAGGGCAATCAGAATTGTTAACCAGGGAAATTGAGCAACCATACCAAAAACCCAATGGGCGAAAGTCTCAAAAGTTCATGAAAATCAATATTTGGCAACAATACAAAGATATGTAGATCGAGTACCAAACGTCGTTCTTGCTACATTCACCCTCGGCCAAAGCACGACTTCTCTTGAGTTTTCGCCTTTTTTGAGGATGGCGTAGCACGTTGTGCTAGGAATATATACCTAATATACCCATATTGCAAAATGTTAAGCACCACTTCAAACCTAAATTTTTCTATGGGATTTATCGATTTAGGCAATATCTTTGTCTATGGGTGCGGAGGATACTTCATGGGCAAAACCCTACTCCTTTTTATGTGGTCTTGCTAGGATCGCAGTGTTGGGAATCATTTCAGCGGTTAGTACAGTTCAGAATGCCTGCAAAAACCTTAGAGCTTTTAGAGTGGCCTCGGCTGGTCCAGCATTTATCGACATTTACGCAGACGAAACTGGGAAGTCTGGTCGCGCAGCAATGGGTTCCGCCGGATGCTTTGGCTGAAAGCCTACACCTCCTTCAGCAAACTCAAGAAGCGATCGAGTTGGAGTCTCATGTCAATGGCAGCCTGAAGTTTGATGGTGTCTGTGATATTGTTCCCTCTCTAGCGCGGGTTTCTATACAGGGGGTTTTGAATGGGGTTGAGTTGTTACACATTGCCACAACTTTAGCTGCGGCACGTCAGCTCAGACGGACGGTAGATCGTTTCCCTGAGTTAGAGAATCTCAACGCGTTGGTGTCAAATTTACGGACGTTCCCTGAGTTGGAGCAAGACATTCACCACTGTATTGACGACCAAGGGGATGTAACGGATCGGGCCAGTGAGAAGTTGAGGGGGATTCGCGATCGCGCCCAACAATTCCGGCAGCAGGTCCAAAAGATTTTGCAAGGAATCTTGCAGCGAAAATCAGGTGCTTTGCAAGAATTACTCATTACCCAACGTGCTGATCGCTTTGTGGTTCCGGTCAAGGCGGCGCAAAAGGATGCCATTCCAGGGATCGTCCACGATACTTCATCCAGTGGCGTCACCTTATATATAGAACCGCAGTCCACCATCAGCCTCAATAACCAGATCCGACAGTTAAGCCGTCAAGAACAAGAGGAGTCAGAACGGGTGCGGCGAGCTTTGTCAGAGAAGGTGGCGGCAGTCCAGCCGGATCTGGAAATATTGCTGGATATTGTGACTCAATTAGATTTGGCAGCCGCCCGTGCCCGTTACAGTCTTTGGCTGGATGGAAACCCACCGACGTTTGTAGAACGCGCTGATCGAAACCTGACTTTGCGGCAGTTGCGCCATCCATTGTTGCTCTGGCAGCAGAAGCACGAGCAAGGGATGGAGGTGGTGCCCATTGATGTGACGGTGCGATCGCAAACTAAAGTCGTTGCGATTACGGGACCCAATACGGGTGGGAAGACAGTCACGCTCAAAAATATCGGGTTGGCGGTGTTGATGGCAAAGGCGGGGTTATTTGTCCCAGCCAGAGATCCCGTCGAACTCCCTTGGTTTGACCAAGTGTTAGCGGATATCGGCGATGAACAATCTCTTCAGCAAAGTCTTTCTACCTTCTCCGGTCACGTCCGCCGCATCCAAGCGATGGTGGAAACTCTCACGCCTCAATCCCTGGTGCTTTTGGATGAAGTAGGAGCTGGCACGGACCCTCTGGAAGGAACGGCTCTGGCGATCGCTCTTCTCAAATACCTAGCAGACCATGCCCAACTCACGATTGCGACGACCCACTTTGGGGAGTTAAAGACGCTGAAATATCAAGACCCGCGTTTTGAAAATGCTTCGGTAGAATTTAACGATGTGACGCTTGCGCCCACCTATCGTCTGCTGTGGGGAATTCCAGGACGATCCAATGCGCTGATTATTGCCCAGCGCTTGGGGTTGCGGCCTGAGATAGTAGAGCAAGCTCAGAATTCTCTTCACCATGACAATCGCGATCTCAATGAGGTCATTGCGGACTTAGAAAATCAGCGCCGGAGTCAGGAGCACAAAAACCAAGAGGCGGGACATCTCCTCAAACACGCAGAGTTCCTACATCGGGAGCTAGAGCGCAAGTCTGCTGAGCTGAAGGAACGCGAACGGGTTCTGAAGCAACAACAAGAGGAGTCGGTGCAGGTGGCAATTCAAGCTGCCAAGGCAGAAATTGCACAAGTCATCCGCACGCTTCAGCGGGGTCCGCAGACGGCGCAAGCAGCCC
>JAAURS010000367.1 GCA_012032135.1 Acaryochloridaceae cyanobacterium RU_4_10
ACGAAATCTGATGAGATTGGTGCCTTTCCTAATGAAACAAGCTGTTTAACCGTATTTTTCCTGGTAATTGAGCGAGACCACGCTAAACATGACCGCAAATCTATGGCGAAAAATTCATGACACTAACCAATAAAAGGATCGGGATCTCGCTCCCAGATGACAACCCCTTCCATACTAGCCGCAGCTAAGCAAGATTCTGATTCTGTGGAGCATAGAGGGGACCAAGCAAGATGGCGAATTTTACCCGGGAATCCGCGCATCACCCAAGGTTTTGAATTGGGGGTTTCCCCCAGCCATTCTAAAACTGTAATGGTACGGTCCAGATTGCCAGAGGCTAGGTACTTTTCATCGGGAGACCACGCGATCGCTAAACTTGCAGAATCTAGCTCTACCACCAGGGGTTCTTCTTGCCAATCTTGACTATTCCACACTTTAATCCCCTGATATCCGCCCATCATCAGGAGCCCCTTGCTGGGATGCCAAGTAAGACAGAGCACGGATGAGTTTTCAAAGTCAAGGGTTGCCACAACGGTCTGAGTGGTGACATTCAAGATCTCAGCAGTATGTCCTACATTGAATGCTAGAAGCGGTTGGGTTGGATGCCAGCACAGATGTTCAATCCAGTGACCACTTCTGTGATGGGTCAGTAGCGGGACAAAGGTCTGTCCTTCGCAAGACCAAATTCTGACCTGTCCGGTTTGATCGCCAGTGGCGAGAAATTGGCCGTCCGCAGAGAATGCCAATCGTTCGATCGGTCCAGAAGAAGGTGCTAGGTATTCTATGCTCCCCGCAACCGCGTTCTCAAAAGGAAGCAAAACAATTTCACCAGCAGCAGAACAGGCTGCCAAGGTATGGCCGCTGGGAGACCAGGCCACCTGCGTCACGTATTCCGAGAGTTGATAGCGGAAAGTGCGTTTCCAAGTCTGACGACCCGTCGATTTTAGACCAAACACTTGCAAAATTCCTCTTTGAGTTGAGTTTCGTTCAAGTTACGACCGATGAACACCATCTCGTTTTTGCGGGTTTCGCTAGCTTTCCAAGGGCGATCGCGGATGCCATCGAACAAAATATGGACGCCTTGAAACACGTAGCGATTGTTCTCGCCTTTGACGTTTAAGATGCCTGCTTGAACCATGGTCGGGTTGCTCTTTAGAAGAAATAACGATAATCGTTATCAAAATTATAAAAGATTATGATGAGAATAAGGATCCGTAATGGGTCTTGAATATTATTTGTTCTCAGAATGTCAGCGTTTTCATGGTTCTCAGTATATTTGCAACCACCTCCTGACATACTTCCGACGTTCGGGCAAATGCGATCGCACAAAACCATTTTGGAACGGAAACGGTGCAGGCCAAATAGTGCCGATTTGGGAATTCACAGAGAAGGGCTTAGAATTTTGTCAGAATAGAACCACGTCCCTATGGGTCGTTGCTTCGTTTGCCCTCGCCCCTTCCTGTAAAAAATCTGCCATGACTGAGGTTCCCGTCTCGCGAATTCGTAATTTTTCCATCATCGCCCACATCGACCACGGTAAATCAACCCTGGCCGATCGCTTGCTCCAAGCAACGGGCACCGTGAGTTCGCGGGAAATGAAGGAACAATTCTTGGACAATATGGAGTTAGAGCGGGAACGCGGTATCACCATTAAGCTCCAAGCCGCTCGGATGAACTACACCGCCGCCGATGGTCAAGATTACGTCCTCAACCTGATCGATACGCCCGGACACGTTGACTTTTCCTATGAAGTCTCACGATCGCTGGCGGCCTGTGAGGGTGCACTGTTGGTGGTGGATGCATCTCAGGGGGTGGAAGCTCAAACCCTAGCCAATGTTTACTTAGCGTTGGAGAACGATCTAGAGATTATTCCAGTCCTAAATAAAATTGATTTGCCTGGCGCAGAGCCCGATCGGGTAGCGGGTGAGATTGAAGAAATTATTGGTTTGGATTGCAGCGAAGCGATTCTGGCTTCTGCGAAAGAAGGCATTGGCATTCCTGAAATTTTAGAATCCATCGTCCAAAAGGTTCCGCCCCCTCAGGATACGGTAGACCAACCCCTCCGCGCCCTCATTTTTGACAGTTACTATGACCTGTATCGGGGCGTAGTGGTGTATTTCCGCGTGATGGATGGGAACGTCAAACGGGGCGATCGCGTGCGGTTGATGGTTTCTGGTAAAGAATATCAGATTGATGAATTAGGGGTGCTCTCTCCCAATCAAAGACCCATTGATGCTCTCCATGCGGGAGAAGTGGGTTATTTTGCCGCCGCCATTAAAGCTGTTGCCGATGCCCGTGTGGGCGATACCATTACCTTAGTTGCCAATCCTGCCACGGAGCCATTGCCCGGTTATGTAGAAGCCACGCCGATGGTCTTTTGTGGGATGTTCCCCATTGATGCGGATCAGTTCCCCGAATTGCGGGAGGCTTTAGAGCGGCTGAGCCTGAATGATGCTGCATTGCAGTATGAGCCAGAAACCTCCAGTGCGATGGGTTTTGGATTCCGTTGCGGATTTTTAGGGCTGTTGCATATGGAAATTGTGCAGGAGCGTCTGGAGCGGGAATACAATCTGGATTTAATTATTACTGCACCTTCTGTAGTGTATCGCGTGACCACCCTGAAAGGAGAGGTGTTATTGATTGATAACCCCAGTAAGTTGCCGGAGCCCCAAGCGCGGGAAAAATGGAAGAGCCCTACGTTCAGGTAGATATGATTACACCGGAAGAATATGTAGGCTCCTTGATGGAGTTGGCTCAAGGTCGGCGGGGGGCGTTCAAGGATATGAAGTACCTGACCCAAGGCCGCACGACCCTGACCTACGAACTGCCCTTGGCAGAGGTGGTGACGGATTTCTTCGACCAAATGAAGTCGAGATCGCGGGGGTATGCCAGCATGGAATACCACCTGATTGGCTATCGCGAAAATACGTTGGTCAAGATGGATATTCTGATTAACGGCGACCCGGTGGACTCCTTGGCCGCGATCGTACATCGGGATAAGGCGTACTACATGGGCCGTGCCTTTGTCAGCAAACTCAAAGAGCTGATTCCGCGCCATCAGTTTAAGATTCCCATCCAAGCTGCCATTGGATCTAAGGTGATTGCCAGTGAAAGCATTCCGGCATTGCGGAAAGACGTGCTGGCAAAGTGTTATGGCGGTGACATTTCTCGGAAGAAAAAGCTATTAGAGAAGCAAAAAGCGGGGAAAAAGCGGATGAAATCCGTGGGACGGGTGGATGTGCCTCAGGAGGCATTCATGGCGGTTTTGCGCTTGAAAGATGAATAGTTTGGAACAAATCTGTTTCAGATGACTTCACATAGGTCATAATCCCTATGGGTGTGAAGATAGAGTCTTTAAGGAGGCTGCGATGCACTTTCGTCGATCCACGATCCTTGGGGCTGCGATCGCAAGTCTCAGCGTACTGAGTCTATATGGTGTGCCAGTGCGCGCTGAGGAAGGAGAACTGTTTGCTGAAGATACGCAGGCTCAAATTAACGTCCGCTCTTTGGCCAACACCCAGGCTGATATTGTCGGAGCCGGGGCCGTGGGCGATCGCGTCCAAGTCCTGAGTCACAGTAAAGGTAATGATGGCTTGGTCTGGTACAAGATTAAATTACCCAAGTCGGGTCAAACCGGATGGGTGCGTGGGGATTTAATTAAAGTCTTAGGAACTGGGAAATCTCCTTCTGGCAATAAGACAGCGACTGCAACAAAGGGGCCTGTTCCGCTAGCACCTCCTAAAACTAAAGCATCCAAACAATCTGCGGCTGTTGTAAAATCAGGCTCTCCCAAACCCCCCGTTGCTAAAACCACCCCAAAAACAGAGGTTAAGCCAACTTCAACCCCCGATACAATTCCCAACCCCAAAGCGATAGGTGGGGCAGCAGAACCAACCGTCACCCCACCTGCTGAGGCGAATGAATCCAATAGTTCTTCATCTACTACCGTTGTTTCTTTCAAGACCCCAAGTTATTCAGTCCGAGTCTTTAGTCAATCCGGTCAATTACGCTTGAATCTATACAATCGGAAAACCAATAAAATTGCCCTTCAATCCGTTCCCGTGGAAAGTAAAAGTGCAGGGGATGGTAGCACCTATAGCTACGTCACAAACGATTTAAAAATCAATGTTACAGTCCCTGCTACGGGGCAACCGTCCTTGAATGCGATCGCCTTGGGTGAGACGCTTAAAGAGCAATCGGAACCCATCGCCCAACCCGCACCAACAGCCCCTCCCGCACCAGCAGCCCCTCCCGCACCAGCAGC
>JAAURS010000368.1 GCA_012032135.1 Acaryochloridaceae cyanobacterium RU_4_10
GTTTTTAGACTTTCTGAGTCGATTCATACTACTTTTACGCTTTCTTTCTCTTCACAACTAATCCTATTTCCCTCAATTTGGCAAAATTTTTAACTTCTGATATTTATCATGAATAATGCAGGTTAGTACAGGATGGCGTAATTCGGCAGCTAGAGATCGTTGGCGAAGCCACAAAACGCCTATCGGACGAACTGCGCCAGTCTCAGCCAAACATTCCCTGGAAACTCATTGCAGGAATGCGTGACAAGCTGATTCATCATTACTTTGGGGTTGACCTAGATGCAGTTTGGCTCACCGCCACCGAAGACTTGCCTGCGCTAAAACAAACCGTTCAGTCTATTTTGAACCGCCCCTAATCGTTGTACCAGAAGATGCAAAACTGTCTTGGGAAGACACCCACCAAGCAATGGCCCTTGAAATCGCCCCGCACAAACCCCAGCCAACCATCAACCAAACGCAATCAGCTTTCTCTTCAGGAAGATATCTTCACGGGCATGGAGATAAACTTGGTCCGCTTCAAGTGCGATCGCTCGATTGTAAGATTCCACAGCCGTTCCATAAGCACCCATTTCTGCAAGCAGCAACCCGCGATTAAACCAGGCTTGATGGTAATGCGGCTGAACTGCTACCGCTTTATCAAACACAGCAAAAGCTTCCGCATAGCGCTTTGAATTAGCCAAGGCACTCCCTTTATGGTTCCAAGCTTCAGCATATTGGGGGTTTAGTGCGATCGCCTTGTCAAACGCTGCGATCGCTTCACCATAGTTTTCTAGCGCTGCATAATCTCGGCCTTGTTTGTCCCAAAACTCTGCATTGGCTTCAGTCTGTTCTGTCTGCGTTGCCATGAAGCTTTTACCCTGTGCGATCGGTTCCTTCCTATTCTGTAAAAAAGGATTGGCTGAATAGGTGTAGTTTTCCTCCCCAGCAATGGGCGGATTTCCGAGCATCGCTTAGGTGGTAGTAGCTTGTTGCCAGTAACTGCAAGCACTATAGGCCATTGTCACAACCCCCGCCATAATGGCAGACTCATCTATCTCAAACTGTGGGTGATGGAGGGGATGATTCGTCGTGCCAGCACGCCCGACCCCCAATCTAAACATCGAACCTGGCGCGTGTTCCAAGAACAAAGCAAAATCCTCCGCACCCAAAGAAGGCTCCGGCAACACCGTGACACGATCGTATCCCAATGCCGCTTGAGCCGATCGCTCTAAGAGTTGAGTGAGGCGCAAATCGTTGTGAACAGAGGGAACACCCCGCTCGTAGTTGAAGTGATACTTTGCTCCATAGGGTTTGCAAATACTAGCGACAATTTCCTCAATCCATTGGGGTAAGTTGGCATGGGTCTCAGGATGGAGCGATCGCACGGTTCCTTTCAACACCACTTGGTCGGCAATGATGTTGGAGGCGCGGCCTCCCTCAATCTGACCCACGGTAAATACCACGGGTCGCAGCGGATTCTGGGTCCGACCAATCGCTTGCTGCAACGTTGTAATGACTTGTGCCGCAATCCAAATCGCATCGACAGCCTCGTGGGGTCTTGCCCCGTGACCGGATTCGCCAATGAGGGTCAATTCAAAATTATCGGCTGCTGCGGTTAATGCCCCATACCGGACCCCAATCGAACCCGCTGGGATACTGGGAAACACATGAACCGACAGAAACGCATCAATGTCTTTTGCCGCACCATCGGCAATCATCCAGCCCGCACCTTGGGCAATTTCTTCAGCGGGTTGGAACAAAAAGCGAATGGAGCCAGGAATTTGCGATCGCAATTCTGCCAAAATCATTGCAGTCCCCAACCCTACCGTCGTGTGGACATCGTGACCACAGGCGTGCATAATGCCGGGATTGCGGGAGGCAAACTCGAGGGTCGTTCTTTCTTGAATGGGGAGTGCGTCCATATCAGTGCGGATCGCCAAACAGCGTGGATCGGTGTCCTGTCCAACCAAATCTCCCACAACCCCCGTTTTGCCAACCCCTTCGCGAACCTGGATGCCACAAGTAGACAACACCCCAGCCACATAAACCGAGGTTTGATACTCTTGTCCGCTCAATTCTGGATGGCTATGAAGGTGGCGGCGAATTTCAATGAGACGGGGTGCTAAGTTTTCAGCGAGGGTTTGAATTTGCGACAGCATTAGATCTAATCAATCTGACGAGAGGGAGGTTGGATATTAGGATGGTAGGCGATCGGCTTATTTTTCGCAGCGTGTGAGAGATAATTGATTTATTCTATCTAGCCCTATTAATGGCAGCTCCAAAGGAGGTTAACCCATGTTGTGGATCAAAGTCATACTCCTGCTGTCATCGATCGCCATCGTTTTTGTCATTGTACTGGGCAACCCCGTCTTGCTCCCCGTCACAATTTTAGGCACACCAACCCCTCCCCTCCCCTTGTGGAGCTTGCTCTTGGGAGCCATTTTCTTCGGTGGACTTACAGGCACCCTTCTCCTCCGTCTCTTAGAACCTAATCCATCCCGCAAAACTGTAACCCAGCGAACCGCAAAACCCCCTAAGAACCCGCCACGATCCAAACAAACCGCAAAATCGACCGCCAAGCAGAAAGTTAAATCCAACGCCGCCTCCCAAACAAGAAGAGCATCTGGAACCGATTGGGATGAAACCCCTGCTGAAGATTGGTTTGGGTCATCTGCAAAAGTCTCAGGCACAGAATACGTTTCCCGATCGCCCCGAGACGATCGCTCAACTCCCCGATCGTCTCAAACAAAGCGCAATCCTGGCAGCGATCGCGTTGTTGATGCAGACTATCGGGTGATCGCGCCCCCTCACGTTTCTTCGCCACCCCGCAGGCCCAAAGACGATTGGGACGACGAGTTTTTTGAGGATGAACCATAACACTCTTAACCTGAATATAATGTTAGATCGGCTTAGGCTTTAGAAACCTCCTTCTTCACTCCGGTTCAAGGAAATCCTCCCGATCATGCTTCAACTAACCCCCAATCCCAGCCATAGCATCACTGTCCAAATCAAAATTCCGAACCATGCTGGGCGCTTAGCAAGAGTAGTGCAAGCCATTGGCGAAGCAGGCGGCAATATTGGCCATATTGAATTGATCGAGCGCGATCGCACCGCAGTTCTGCGCGAACTTACCATTGATGCCGCCAGCCAAAACCACGCCGAATCCATTGTGAAGGCACTCAGGGAAAACGCTGAAGTTGAGGTCTTAAGCGTTCAAGACCGCACGTTTCAAATGCATCAAGGCGGCAAATTAATCACGATTGGCAAGTCACCTTTGGCCAGTCAAGATGAATTAGCAATGGCCTATACCCCCGGCGTGGGCAGGATTTGTAGCGCGATCGCAGAGCAACCGGAACGGGTATTTGAGTTAACCATTAAGTCCAATACTGTGGCTGTTGTAACTGATGGCAGTGCGGTCTTGGGACTGGGCAATTTGGGACCAGAAGCCGCATTGCCCGTCATGGAAGGGAAAGCCTTACTATTTAGGGAATTTGGCGATCTCAATGCATTTCCCGTGTGTCTGGCCACTCAAGACGTGGATGAGATTGTAGAGACCGTAAAGCGCATTGCCCCTGTCTTTGGCGGCATTAACCTAGAAGACATCAGCGCACCCCGTTGTTTTGAAGTAGAAGCCCGTCTCCGTCAAGAACTCAACATACCCGTCTTCCATGACGACCAACACGGAACCGCGATCGTAGTATTGGCAGCTTTGGTCAATGCACTCAAGCTCGTGGACAAATCCTTAGAGACCATCAAAATTGTCATCAATGGTGCAGGCGCTGCGGGGATAGCCATTGGCCGACTGTTGCGCAAAGCAGGTGCTGAAACCATTTGGCTGTGCGATCGCCAAGGGGTTATCAGTACATCCCGCCCCGATCTAACTCCAGAAAAACAAGAATTTGCCGTAGATGCGTCCGGCGACCTGGCAGAAGCGCTTATCAATGCCGATGTCTTTTTAGGCGTGAGCGCACCAGGTGTTCTAACACCCGAAATGATCCGGCGCATGGCCCAGGATCCGATCGTGTTTGCCATGTCCAATCCCATTCCTGAAATTCAGCCCGAAGCAACTCAAGGACTCGTGGCTGTCATGGCCACCGGACGCAGCGATTATCCCAATCAAATCAATAATGTATTGGCTTTCCCAGGAATTTTCAAAGGCGCGCTCCACTGTCGCGCGGAAACCATCACTGCCACCATGTATCTAGAAGCAGCAAGGGCAATTGCAGCCCTC
>JAAURS010000045.1 GCA_012032135.1 Acaryochloridaceae cyanobacterium RU_4_10
CGTGTTCGGCAATAATGTCCGTAATATCCTGTCAGCGGTCGAGAGCGGCAATGTGGATGCCGGAGTTGTCTATATCACTGATGCCAAACTATCCAACCGCGTCAAACGAGTGGCGACTGCCTCCACAACGTTGCATTCGCCTATTGTCTATCCGATCGCCGTGCTCAAAGGCCGTAAAAATGCAGCGTTAGCTAAAGCCTACGTGCAGTTTTTGGCCAGCGATACCGCCAAAACTGTATTTAGAACCTACGGTTTTGGAACGCCTTAGCTTTATGGATTGATAGTACCTATGCCCGCTGATTTATCTCCACTCTGGATCTCCCTTAAAACCGCCACCCTGGCAACGCTCATCACCTTTGGATTGGGCCTTGCAGCAGCCTATTGGATGCTGGGCTATCGGGGGAAAGGGCGATCGCCGATTGAAGGACTCTTGATCTCGCCGCTGATTTTGCCGCCGACGGTGGTGGGGTTCTTGCTGCTATTGCTGCTGGGCAAAAACGGCTCCTTGGGTCAACTGCTGCCCCCCGATGGGGTGATCGTTTTTACCTGGTATGCCGCTGTGGTAGCGGCAACGGTAGTGGCTTTTCCATTGATGTATAAAACCGCGCTCGGTGCCTTCGAGCAAATTGATGCGAACTTGCCACGGGCTGCTCGCACGTTAGGTGCTTCGGAAGTTGAGATTTTCTGGCGCATTACCTTTCCTCTAGCACTACCGGGAATTTTAGCGGGCACCATCCTCGCTTTTGCCCGCGCCCTGGGGGAATTTGGCGCGACGTTGATGCTTGCAGGCAACATTCCGGGTCAAACCCAGACGATTCCGATGGCGATTTACTTTGCCGTTGAGGGGGGTGCCTTTCAAGATGCCTTGTTTTGGTCGCTGGTGATTATTGGAATTTCTTTGTCTGGGATTATCGCTGCCAATTTCTGGCAGGGACGGCGCAGGTACGCAAGCAAAATGCCTTTCGCTTCCGGCCAAGGATCTCGCTTTAAGCCATTGCTGGCAAAAGATTTCAGCCCACTTGCACTGACCGATGCAAGTCTGACGGTCAAAATTCGCAAGCAACTCACTGACTTTGACTTAGAGGTTGCTTTCGCAGCAGGCCAGCAAACCTTAGGACTCTTGGGTGCGTCGGGTGCGGGGAAAAGTTTGATTCTGCGCTGCATTGCCGGAATTGAAACGCCTACAGTCGGACGCATCGTCCTCAACAATCGCGTGTTATTCGATACCCAACAGGGAATTAATGTTCCCAGCCGCGATCGACGGATTGGGTTCTTGTTCCAGAATTACGCGCTGTTCCCCCACCTCACGGTGGCTCAAAATATTGCCTTTGGACTGCCCAAAGGACTATCTAAGGCCAACATCAAGCAAGCAGTCACCGCACAATTAGTTGCCGTGCGGTTGGAAGATCTGGGGCAGCGATATCCCCACCAACTTTCTGGCGGCCAACAACAGCGGGTTGCCCTCGCCCGCGCCCTCGCGAGTCGCCCGGAAGCGCTGCTATTGGACGAACCTTTCTCGGCTCTCGATACCCACCTGCGCGATCGCATGGAAAAGCTGACAATCGCCAATCTGGCTTCCTATCAGGGAGTTTCACTGTTTGTAACCCACAATCTGGAAGAAGCCTATCGGGTCTGTGAGGAGTTATTGGTGTTGGAGAGAGGGAAGGCGATCGTCCAGGCACCCAAGCATCAAATTTTCGAGCACCCCCAAACGGTCAGCGTGGCGCAATTAACGGGATGCAAAAACTTTTCGCGGGTGGGGGTACTAGACGCCCACAGGATTGAGGCTGTGGACTGGAGCTGTTCGCTGGAGGTCATGGAAGCAATCCCCGCACGTCTGACTCAGGTTGGGATTCGCGCCCATCAGATTGTATTTTTGGAAGCACTGGGGGACTTGTCACCCAATACATTTGACTGCTGGCTAGCGGGAACGAGCGAAACGCCACACCGAATGACGTTGTTTCTCAAGATCCTGTCCAAACCGACCCATCCGAGCGATTATCATTGCAGGCGGAGGTCTTTAAGGAGAAGTGGATTTTACTCAAGGATCGACCTTTACCTTGGCGGGTTCATCTCGACCCGATGCGGTTGTTACTATTGGAGTGATTTGTGGAGGCGATCGCGGGTTGTAGGGAGATCTGAGATTGAGACTGGGCGATCGCCCCCCAAACAGTCCTTCTTTCTGGGAAAATAGGAATTAAGGCAATTTGAGTTTTCTCTCGCTTTGATGCGCCATGAACGATCGTATCGATCGCAGGCGGAATTTATTTGGCAAGGCACACAGTACCAACTTTCTCAAAATTCACACGATCGCACAGCATTAGAACTTAGGGCAATCCATGACAAATCAACCCTCTAAAATTATTTATACGTTTACAGACGAAGCCCCAGCTTTAGCAACGTACTCGTTCCTCCCAATTATCAAGGTTTTTACGGATGCGGTCCATGTGGCGATCGAAACGAGCGATATCTCGCTATCAGGGCGTATCATTGCTGCTTTTCCTGAAAATTTGACCGAAGTACAACGGCAACCCGATGCGCTCGCGCAATTGGGCGAACTCGCGAAAACCCCGGAAGCGAACATCATTAAGCTGCCCAATATCAGTGCTTCCCTACCGCAATTAACGGCTGCTATTAAAGAATTACAAGCGCAAGGATACGACATCCCTGACTACCCTGCCGAACCCCAAAATGAGGTTGAAACTGCTATTAAAACCCGCTATGCCAAAATACTGGGGAGTGCGGTCAACCCTGTCTTGCGGGAAGGAAACTCCGATCGGCGGGTGGCTGCGGCAGTGAAGCAGTACGCGAAAAAACACCCACACACCGTTGGGGACTGGACCGCCGATTCGAGATCTCACGTCGCGCACATGGACGAGGGCGATTTTTATGGGAGCGAACAATCCGTTGCGATCGCAACGCAGGCGATGTCAAAATTGAACTTGTGGCAGCGGATGGCTCTACAACAATCCTCAAAGCAAAAACAGCCGTATTGGAGGGGGAAATTATTGATGCGGCTGTCATGAGTGTCAAGGCATTGCGGGCCTTCTACGAAAAAGAGATCGATGCTGCCAAGGCAGAAGACATTCTGCTTTCGCTCCACGTCAAAGCGACGATGATGAAAGTGTCTGACCCCATTCTATTCGGGCATGCCGTCACAACCTACTACCGAGAAGTATTTACCAAACACGCCGATACCTTTGCCAAACTGGGCGTCAACCCCAATAACGGTCTGGGTGACCTGTATGCCAAAATTCAAGCCCTCCCCGACGATCGCCGTACGGCGATCGAAGCAGACTTGCAAGCCACCTACAAAACCCGTCCCAAACTGGCGATGGTCAATTCAGATAAAGGGATTACCAATCTCCACGTACCCAGCGATGTCATTATTGATGCTTCCATGGCCGCTGCCATTCGCACCTCTGGCAAAATGTGGGGGCCAGATGGCAAACTTGCGGACACCAAAGCGATGATTCCCGATCGCTGCTATGCCACCATCTACCAAGAAATCATCAACTTCTGTCAAGAACAGGGGGCCTTCGACGTTACCACGATGGGGAACGTTTCTAACGTGGGCTTGATGGCACAAAAGGCGGAGGAATACGGCTCCCACGATAAAACCTTTGAAATTCCTGCGGATGGAACGGTTCGGGTTGTGGACGCTGCGGGGCAAGTCTTGATGGAGCACCGCGTGGAACAAGGGGATATCTGGCGCATGTGCCAAACCAAAGATCTGCCGATCCAGGATTGGGTCAAGCTGGCAGTCACTAGGGCCAAAGCCACTGGCTCCCCCACCATTTTTTGGTTGGATCCAAACCGCGCCCACGATGCCAATCTGATTCAAAAGGTCCATCAATATTTGTCGAATTACGACATCACAGAACTCGAGATCGAGATAATGTCCCCTGTAGAAGCCATGCGCTTTACCTGCGAACAGATTAAAGCGGGGGAACGATGTTATTTCGGTCACGGGCAATGTTTTACGGGACTATTTAACCGATCTGTTCCCGATTCTCGAACTGGGAACCAGCGCTAAAATGCTCTCTATCGTGCCGTTGCTGGCAGGGGGCAGTTTGTTTGAAACGGGTGCTGGGGGTTCTGCCCCAAAGCACGTCCAACAATTTTTGGCCCAAGGGCATCTCCGATGGGATTCCTTGGGCGAATTTTTAGCCCTTGCCGTTGCGTTGGAGGAGTTAGGCCATAAAACGAACAATGGGGACGCTCTGATTTTGAGTGAAGCGCTCGATAAAGCCACGAGCCAATATTTAGAAAACACCAAATCACCCTCAGGCAAAGTCCATGCCTTAGATAATCGCGGTAGCCATTTCTACTTAGCCCTGTATTGGGCTCAAGCCTTAGCCGAGCAGGACAAAAACCCAACCCTCAAAACCCAATTTGCGCGGCTCGCTCAACAACTCGGGGACAATGAAGCCCTCATCGTGGCTGAACTCAATGCGGCTCAAGGCAGTCCATTAGATATTGGGGGATACTATCATTTCGACCCTCAGAAAGCCAGTCAGGCAATCCGTCCGAGTGCCACGTTTAATCAGGTGTTGGAGGCATACGGACGGCACACCGTTCCGGCGTGATTTTAGGAATGGAGAGGCAACCCCATGACATCGATAACTGACTGGATGACCGATCCCGCCTACGACATTTTGCGTTCCGAACGTCAGGCGCTGAAGTCTTTTTTTGAGCCCCAATCGATCGCCATCATTGGTGCCAGCGAATCGCCAGGAAGCGTCGGCAAAACCCTCTTACGAAATCTGCTGCAAAATCCATTTGGCGGAACGGTATTCCCGGTCAATCCCAAACGCAATAGCGTCATGGGCGTCAAAGCTTATCCCAGCCTAGCGGACATTCCCGACACGGTGGATCTGGCGGTGATTGCAACTCCAGCCGCCACGGTACCGGGACTGGTGCGCGAATGTGTTGCTGCCGGGGTCAAAAGCGCCATCATTTTGTCGGCAGGGTTTAAGGAAATTGGGGCACAGGGGATCGCCCTGGAGCAGCAAATTTTAGCGGAGGCGCGACAGAACGGGCTGCGGATTATTGGCCCCAATTGTTTGGGGTTGATGAATCCCCATTCGGGACTGAATGCAACTTTTGCCAGTGCGATGGCCCGTCCCGGCAATGTGGGCTTTATCAGCCAGAGTGGGGCGCTGTGTACGTCTATTTTGGATTGGAGCTTTCGGGAGAATGTGGGCTTTAGCGCCTTTATTTCGATCGGCTCCATGCTGGATGTGGGCTGGGGCGATTTGATCTACTACCTTGGCGACGATCCCCACACCCAAAGCATCGTCATTTACATGGAATCCATCGGCGATGCGCGTTCCTTTCTGTCGGCGGCGCGGGAGGTAGCGTTTGCTAAACCCATTATTGTCATCAAAGCCGGACGAACGGAAGCCGCCGCTAAGGCATCGGCTTCCCACACTGGAGCGATGACCGGAAGCGACGATGTGCTCAATGCAGCCTTTCGACGCTGCGGCGTGTTGCGGGTGACGCGAATTTCAGAGCTGTTCAATATGGCAGAGGTTTTGGCCAAACAACCCCGTCCTAAAGGACCTCGCCTGACGATCGTCACCAATGCAGGCGGTCCAGGAGTTTTGGCCACGGATATGCTGGTGACCACGGGCGGGGAGTTAGCCACGCTCTCGCCAGAAACGACGGAACGCTTAAACGAGGTATTACCCCCTTTCTGGAGCCACGGCAATCCGGTGGATATTTTGGGGGATGCGACGCCAGAGCGCTACCTCAAAACCGTGGATGTTGTGCTGAAAGATCCTAACAGCGATGGTGCGTTGGTGATTTTGACGCCCCAAGCGATGACAGAACCCACCCAGATTGCCGAGGAACTCAAGTCCTATTTAGAACAGAACCCTCAGACAGAGCGATCGCCCAAACCCATCCTGGCCAGTTGGATGGGTGGGGCGGATATTCTCGCTGGGGAGGCCATCCTGAATAGCACCAGCATCCCCACCTACGCCTACCCAGATTCGGCGGCGCGGGTGTTTAACTACATGTGGCAGTCGAGCTACAACCTGCTAGCCCTCTACGAAACCCCGAGTTTGGCGGACGACGCCGATGGATCGCCCGATCGGGAAGCGGTGACGGCTATTCTGGATGGGGCACGGGCGGGGGGGCGCACCCTGCTGACGGAGACCGAATCCAAGCAGGTCTTAACGGCCTACCATTGCCCACGGTGCAAACCCTAACCGCTTCTACGGTGGAGGAAGCCATGCAGCAAGCGGATACCCTAGGATATCCGGTGGTACTCAAACTTTGGTCGGAAACCATTACCCACAAAACTGATGTAGGTGGAGTACAGCTAAACCTGGGCGATCGCGAGGCCGTGCGTCGGGCCTTTGAATCCATTGCCAAAACAGTGGGAGAACGGGTAGGGCCGGAGCATTTTCAGTGTGTGACGGTACAGCCAATGGTGCGCCTCAGCGATGCCTACGAGTTGATCGTGGGCAGCAGCATTGACCCGCAGTTCGGCCCCGTATTGCTGTTCGGGAGTGGCGGACAACTGGTGGAAGTGTATCGAGATCGGGCGATCGCCCTCCCCCCGCTCAACACGACCCTGGCGCAACGGATGATGGAGCAAACCCAAATCTACAAAGCCTTAAGGGCGTGCGCGGACGCGCCTCTGTAGATTTAGATGCCTTAGCGAAACTGTTGGTGCGTTTCAGCCAGTTAGTGGTCGAACAGCGCTGGATTAAGGAGATCGATATCAATCCGCTGCTGGTAGCGACGGATCCCGATAGCAGCCGATCGCCTTTCCTGGCCTTGGATGCGCGGGTTGTGCTCCACGACCCAACCCTGACGCTCGACCAATTGCCCAAACCTGCCATTCGGCCCTACCCCATCCAATACGTGGGGCTGTGGGAGATGCGAGACGGCACCCCGGTCAAGATCCGTCCCATCTGCCCGGAGGACGAACCCCTAGCGGTGAAATTTCACCAAACCTTGTCGGAACAAAGCGTTTATTTTCGATACTTCCATCTGATGAAATTGAGCCAGCGCACCGCCCACGAACGGCTCATGCGCCTCTGCTTCATTGACTACGATCGCGAAATGGCCCTCGTGGCGGATTATAAAAATCCCGAAACAGGGGAACACGAAATCCTGGCCGTGGCCCGCTTGAGTAAGCTGCACGGTGTCAACGAAGCCGAGTTTTCGCTAATGGTGAGCGATCGCTACCAACGTCAGGGTTTAGGAACCGAAATGTTGCGCCGCCTATTGGACGTGGCCCGCGATGAGCATCTGAACGTGGTTTCAGCGGAAATTCTGCCCGAAAATGCTGCGATGCAACGGGTGAGCGAGAAGGTTGGGTTTACATTGAGGCGATCGCCCCTACTGACGATTGCGTCAATACAATTGCCGTAAGGCGGCATAATTCAAAAATTTAAATTCACTACAAGCCTTTACCAAAAAGCTTTTCAGTCCAAAAACGTAAAAAAACGTGATACGCTATTGACATTTAATAAATTAATTGCCATGATGAGTTGTAGGGGTAGAGCTAGTAAACATGAATAAACGTTTTAAGCAAATCCCAATGTCTGAGTTAAGGATCAGGCTACCAAAGCTTAGGAGGCAGGTTCAATCGGGCAACTTGCGTATTGTATGCACCCATTACGGTGAAGTTGCAGCTTTTCTCCTCCCTCTTCAAGACGTTGAGGCGTTTAGTTCTGAAGAAGGACCTAGTATTCAGAAAAGCGAAGAGATTCCGCTAACCGAATTTCGTGACCAGCTAACTGAAGCATGGGAAAAACTTCTAGGTGGCACCGACTGTATATATTTAACTTTTCATAAAAGACGAGTTGTTGCGTTTGTTTCGCCTCGTTTCACGCATTACCTTTCATTGCCGCTGATTGGCGATGCAGATAAGGTTTTCTTTTTTACTTCTGAGATCCAAGTTTAGCCATTAAAGTATGAGGAGTTGAATTAAAGTGTACAAGTTCACCTACTTTGACGATCAAGTTAAATCCATGCTCTCCGATAGAAGTTCATTTTGGGATTCCGAGTTAGAACAGGAACTTTCTCCAGTCCTAGAGATGCTCAAAAAACTGGTGAGGTTGAGGGAGCCAGTTGTGGATTTAAGCCAGGTGTTTCCGCCTTAGTTTATGAACTTAAGGGGCGAACTTTTCAAATTACTTATATTGTTGATGTTGAAAAAAAGAAATCAGATTCTACGAGTTTCAACAAATAGCTCACTCAATTGATTGGCAAACCGCGCTAGAGAAAGATTTGCATGGTGACGACGAAGAACCCGCCTATATTCCTCAAATTGGCGATCCACATAAGTTTATTAAAGCTGTTGACCTAATTTACAGCGGAATCAATACTCCAAAAGGTTTGGGCATTGAGTTTGGCAGTAATGCAAAGAAAGATAAAGATTTAGCAAGAAGAGGCGACTATCTTGGGCGACCTATTATGGAAATTGGTCTCGCTGAAAGAAGCCATCTTGAGAAGCAGACTTCTAGTATTTATGTTTTGACAGATCGAGGCGAACGAATTGCCCAGAGTAATGACCAAGAAACTCGTGAGCGTCTTCTTGCAGAAGCCTTGCTTGGTTTTTACCCAGTTCAAAAGATTATCGAGGAAACAACTCGTGGCGATAAAGAACTCACTAAGGAATTAATTCAAGAGATTATTACCTTGGTCACTTTTGGCGATTGCGGAGGAACTACAAACCCTCGTAGAGCAAGTTCTTTAAGAGCATTAGTAAATTGGGTGTCGCGATGGGCAGGTATTCCAATTCGTCGAGAAGGCAACGATGGTGTTCAGCTCTATATCCCTTACATTTATGCAAACTAGAGAATACGATTTTGAAACGCAGCGGAAAGTCGGTCAAGAAGGTGAACTATTCTTAGACCAATGGTTATCTTCGGCATATAAGGTGTTTAATGTCTCTGATGATATAAAGTACCAACAATCGGGAATAGACAGAGTTGTTACTCGATCGGACGGCTCTATCATCACGATTGAATACAAATTCGACCTTACTGCCAAACGAACGAGCAATCTTTTTTTTGAAACTATTTCGAATGACAAAAAGCTAATTCCTGGATGGGGGTGGAGTTCACAAGCAGATTACTGGATCTTTTTGATCCCAGAGCAAGAAATCCTTGTCTTTAAACCAGGAAGGTTGAGGGCATTGGTTTGGGAGTTACAGAATTCCCTAAAGGAAAAAATTATTACTAATAAAGGGTACAACACAATTGGCTATCCAATACCATTAATTCAGGCAAGAAAAGTAGCCTTTCAAATCAAAACTCTTTATTTGGAGAAGCTTTGAAACGGTTATCTAGTTGTCAGATTGCTTTATCTATTGAGGCGCTGAGGTAAATTTATGTCAAATGTAACAATTGAAGAAATTCAATGCAACCCTTTGAAGTACCTGCATCAAGTTGAAGCAGGCGAAACCCTTGTCATTATTAGGTCCGATGAACCAATCGCCGAACTAAGACCTATTAAAAGCCGTAAACAACTGCGACCCTTTGGCCTATGTAAAGGTGAGTTTACCGTTCCAGACGATTTTGATTCTCCCTTGCCTGAAGATCTTCTGAGTGCATTTGAGGGCAAATGAGAATTTTGCTAGATACGCATATCTTTCTGTGGTTCATCAGTGGCAATCTCAAGCTATCAACGGATGTTCGGGATGTCATTCGCGATCCAGGGAATGAAGTATTTTTAAGTGCCGTTTCAGTTTGGGAAGTAATTGTAAAGTACCAGTTGGGCAAGTTACCTCTGCCAGAGGATCCTGCAACGTATTTGCCGAAACAGCGCAATCTCCATCAAATTGTCAACCTCGATCTTGATGAACTAAGCGTGGTTCAGCTAGCTAACCTGCCACTCTTACATCGCGATCCATTTGACAGAATGCTTATCTGTCAAGCTTTGCAACATAGTCTGACCCTTGCGACTGTGGATGCAGCAGTTCGGGCTTATCCAGTCAGTGTTATTTAGCAACTTAGTCCAAAACCCAAGCTGAGCAGACACGATAATTGCTTTTAAGTTAGTATAGAGACATAAATAAAGACAGGAGATAAAACAACATCTTCGTTGCTAAAACGCTTGATTCTATATTGTTTTCTAAACATAGAACTCTCTGAAGTATTTTGCAAAAATCAGTTATTTAACCTCAAAAAATCTGGAGAGATTGAAACTATATTAAACTTTAACGTTTGCGATTTTTGTTGATTTTTGAATTATTTCTCCTAGACTGCTTTTGGTGCCTATTTCTTTATTGATTTGCATTTTTGGTCAAGATGCTCTGTTACCTCTCTCCTGCAGGAACTCTGACCTATGCCTACCATCAGTACATCTCGCGATCGCCAAGCCAACGCGCAGTCCACGCTGCAAGCTCCAGTTCAAGACCTAGCAAGCTGCGATCGCCGTTACAAAACCCTGGACATGACCCTGAAGCGCAACCGCTATCAGCCTGACGCGCTGATTGAAGTGTTGCATAAAGCTCAGGAATCCTTTGGATATCTGGAGGAAGAGGTGCTGCTCTACATTGCCCGTCAGTTGAAGTTACCCTTGAGCCGGGTGTATGGCGTCGCCTCGTTCTATCATTTGTTTTCTCTCAAACCTAGCGGTGTCCACAGTTGCGTGGTGTGTTTGGGAACGGCCTGCTACGTCAAGGGTGCCAACCAGATTGTCGAAGGTCTGGAGTCGGAACTAGGCGTCAAGATGGGTGAAACAACCCCCGACGGACAGATTTCGTTACTCTCTGCCCGTTGTATCGGAGCCTGCGGCATTGCTCCAGCGATGGTGTTTGATGGGACGGTGGTTGGAAAGCTCACGCCGAAAGAATCTTTGGCGAAGGTGCAAGCGTTATCCAAAGTCTAAGTTTGCCTTGACCGGTTGGAGAGGAGTTGCTTGATGGATATTACCGAGCTATATCGCATTGCTGCCGAAGAACGCGATCGCCGCAAGCCAAAACGGATCCGCTGTTGTACGGCGGCGGGGTGTCAGTCTTCTGGGGCGGAAGCAGTCCTGAAAGCGCTGAAGGACGGAATCGCTACCGCTGGACTGACGGAAGATGTGGAAGTTTCTAGCGTTGGCTGTCTCCGCTTTTGCGGTCGCGGCCCTTTGGTGGCGACCGATCCTGACGGAAAACTTTACGAGCAGGTCACAGCGGAAGATGCGTCTTCTTTTGCGGCGGGGATGCAGGCGGGAACGGTGAAGGCACAACCCTGCGATCCCCATCAGCCCTTCTTTGCCGGACAGCAACCCATCGTGTTGGAAAACAGCGGTCAAATCGATCCCGAACGGATTGAGGAGTACATCGCAGCAGGTGGCTACGAATCGCTCTACCGCGCGCTCTACGACCTGACACCCGTTGAAGTGGTTGAGGAAATCACTCAAAGCGGTTTGCGAGGACGGGGCGGTGGTGGTTATCCCACGGGGCTGAAGTGGGCGACGGTGGCTAAAATGCCGGGGGATCAAAAGTACGTCATCTGCAACGCGGATGAGGGCGATCCGGGGGCCTTTATGGATCGCAGCGTGCTGGAGAGCGACCCCCATCGGGTGCTGGAAGGAATGGCGATCGCGGATATGCGATTGGTGCAAATCATGGATTTATCTACGTCAGGGCTGAATATCCCCTGGCGATCGCGCATCTGAATAAAGCCATCCAGCAAGCCAAAAAGTATAGCTTGTTAGGCAGTCAAATCTTTGAGTCTGGGTTTGACTTCAAATCGATATTCGGATCGGAGCAGGAGCGTTTGTCTGCGGGGAGGAAACGGCATTGATCCACTCCATTGAGGGAGGCCGAGGCAATCCCCGTCCTCGTCCGCCCTATCCTGCGGAGGCGGGACTGTGGGAATGTCCCACGCTCATCAACAACGTGGAAACCTACGCTAATATCACGCCCATCTTGCGGAAGGGAGCGGAATGGTACAGCAGTATCGGTACGGAAAAGAGCAAGGGGACGAAGGTATTTGCCCTGACGGGGAAAGTGCAGAATACCGGATTAGTGGAAGTCCCGATGGGAACGACTCTGCACCAAATCGTAGAAGAGATGGGCGGAGGGGTGCCAGATGGCAAGGTGAAGGCAGTGCAAACCGGGGGACCTTCGGGGGGGCTGCATTCCAGCAGAATTTTTCGATACGCCCGTGGAGTACGAGTCCTTGCAGCGTCTCGGCACATGATGGGATCCGGCGGCATGATTGTGATGGATGAGTCCACTAGCATGGTGGAAATTGCCCAGTTTTACATGGATTTTTGCCGGGGCGAAAGTTGCGGTAAATGTGTGCCCTGTCGGGCGGGAACGGTACAGCTTCATGAAATGCTCACAAAGATTGTGAATCATGAAGCTACGGCAGGGGACATTGAAAAAATGGAGGCGCTGTGTCAAATGGTGAAGGAGATGAGCCTATGCGGGTTGGGGCAGTCGGCCCCGAATCCGGTGCTGAGTACGTTGCGCTACTTCAAGCACGAATACGAGGCACTGCTGCAACAGGACGTGGAGACAGCGAAGTAGAGAACCATGACCGTAAAAACGCTCAAGATTGACGGGAAGGATGTTGCGATCGAACGGGGCGCAACTATCCTCCAAGCCGCAAAAGAGGCAAGCATTCCCATTCCCACCCTCTGCTTTTTAGAAGGCGTGACGCCTGCTGCCGCCTGTCGGATGTGCCTGGTTGAAGTCGAGGGAAGTTCTAAACTCCTACCTGCCTGTGTCACAGAAGTGGCAGAAGGGATGGTGGTTCAAACCAATACGCCTAAGCTGCAAGAATTTCGACGCATGAATGTGGAATTACTCTTTGCCGAAGGGAATCACGTTTGTTCGATTTGCGTAGCCAACGGCAACTGCGAGTTACAGGATATGGCGATTACCGTTGGCATGGATCACTCCCGCTTTCCCTATCGCTTCCCCGATCGCCACGTCGATGTCTCCCACGAACAGTTTGGCATCGACCACAATCGCTGTATTCTCTGCACCCGCTGCGTGCGGGTCTGCGATGAAATTGAGGGGGCGCACGTTTGGGATGTGGCCCAGCGCGGCGAGCATTGCTTTATTGTGTCCGGGTTGCACCAACCCTGGGGCGAGGTGGATGCCTGTACTGCTTGCGGTAAGTGCGTGGATGCTTGCCCGACGGGGGCCATCTTCCGCAAAGGCAATACCACGGGCGAGAAAGAACGCGATCGCGCCAAGTTGGCCTTTTTAGTGACGGCACGGGAGAAGCACCAATGGACAAGATAAGGTTTGCGACGGTTTGGCTGGCAGGGTGTTCGGGCTGTCACATGTCCTTCTTGGATTTGGATGAGTGGTTGATCGTACTCGCTCAACAGGCTGATGTGGTCTATAGCCCTGTGGGGTCGGATATCAAGGACTATCCCGAAAATGTGGATGTGTGCTTGGTGGAAGGGGGCGTTGCCAATGAGGACAATTTAGAGTTGCTCCTGAACGTTCGCAAGCGAACCAAAACCCTCATTTCCTTTGGGGATTGTGCCGTTACCGCCAACGTGCCGGGGATGCGAAATATGTTGGGCGGGGCGGAACCCGTGCTCAAGCGCGGCTATCTGGAGTTGGCGGAACATTCGCCCCAACTTCCCCATGCGCCAGGAATCGTACCGGAATTGTTGGCGCAAGTATTACCCGTGCATCAGATTGTGCCCGTGGACATCTACATGCCGGGATGTCCGCCCCCCGCCGATCGGATTCGGGCTACCCTGGAGCCTTTGCTGCGGGGGGGAAATGCCCGTCATGGAAGGCCGCGACATGATTAAGTTTGGATAGAGCGCTATGACTAAAACCATTGTCATCGATCCCGTCACCCGCATTGAGGGTCACGCCAAAATCTCTATCTTCCTGGATGATGCCGGGGAAGTCTCCGATGCCCGTTTTCATGTGGTGGAGTATCGCGGGTTCGAGAAGTTCTGCGAAGGCCGTCCCTTTACGGAAATGGCGGGTATTACCGCTCGGATTTGCGGAATTTGTCCCGTGAGCCACCTCCTGGCTTCTGCCAAAACGGGAGATAAGATTTTGGCGGTTAAAATTCCTCCCGCTGCCGATAAACTTCGCCGGATGATGAATCTGGCCCAAATTACTCAGTCCCATGCGCTCTCCTTTTTCCATCTGAGCAGCCCTGATTTTCTATTGGGTTGGGATAGCGACCCCGCTACCCGAAATGTGTTTGGCCTCATTGCCGCCAACCCCGATCTTGCCCGTGCGGGCATTCGGCTGCGACAGTTCGGGCAAATGGTCATTGAAAAACTGGGGGGGCGCAAAATCCATGCCGCCTGGACTGTGCCCGGTGGGGTACGATCGCCCCTTTCCCCAGAAGGTCGTCAGTGGATTGTCGATCGTCTCCCAGAAGCCTTCGAGACGGTGAATTTGGCCTTGGGATTGTTCAAGGGCATGTTGGACGAGCAGCTTAAAAATGAAATTAACGTTTTTGGCGAATTCCCCACCCTGTATATGGGGTTAGTCGGGCCAAACGGTGAGTGGGAGCATTACGACGGCAAACTCCGGTTCACCGATAGTCAAGGCAACATCGTTGCCGATGGACTCAGCGAGGATGACTACCACGCGTTTCTTGGAGAAGCCGTCGAACCCTGGTCCTACCTCAAGTTTCCCTACTACCAGCCTTTGGGCTATCCCGATGGGATCTACCGCGTGGGGCCATTGGCGCGGCTGAATGTCTGCGATCGCATTGGGACAGAAGCAGCCGATCGAGAGTTGCAGGAATTGCGCGATCGCGCTGGAGGCGTGCCCACGTCTTCCTTCCTGTATCACTACGCACGCCTGATTGAAATTCTGGCTTGTCTGGAAAAAACCCAGGAATTAGTAGACGACCCCGACGTGTTGTCCTCTCGCTGTCGCGCCCACGGTGGCGTGAATCAACTCAATGCGATCGGCGTCAGCGAAGCGCCACGGGGTACGCTGTTTCACCATTACCAAGTGGATGAAAACGGATTGTTAGAGAAAGTAAATTTGATTATCGCTACCGGACAAAACAACTTGGCAATGAACAAAACCGTGGCTCAAATTGCCAAACATTACATCCACGGAACCGAAATTCCCGAAGGCTTACTCAACCGAGTGGAAGCCGGAATTCGCTGTTACGATCCGTGCCTTTCCTGCTCTACCCATGCAGCGGGACAGATGCCTCTGCATCTGCAACTGGTTGCGGCTGATGGTCAAATTCTAGATGAGGTTTACCGATGAAAACCTTAATGATCGGGTATGGCAATTCCCTGCGGGGCGATGATGGCGTTGGCCCTTGGGTTGCGGAGCAGGTTGCAGCCTGGAACTTGCCGGAGGTGCGATCGCTGTCCGTTCATCAACTCACCCCTGAATTAGCCGCAGAAATGGCGGAGGCAGAAGTAGTCTTTTTTATTGATGCTTGCGCGATCGAAGCAGGGAAAACGCAAGCCCGCATCGACCCCATCGCGTCCCAAACAGGAAGGAGTCAACTCGATCATCTTTGGAGTCCTAGCGTTCTGTTGCACCTTGTCAATACGCTCTATGACGCCGATCCAGTGACCTATCAAATTCTGATTCCGGCGATTCAATTCGACTACGGCGCACCACTGTCAGCGATCGCTCTTGAGGGATCGGATTGGAGTTTAGAAACGCTGAAAAACTATGTAGGCTGAGGCGACCGGAGATGGCGTTAACATGACGATTCATAGATCGAAACCTCTTCTATTCTCTGAGAAATTTAGGGGGTGCTACTGATTTCAACGATCAAATCCCCTTGGTTAAGACGTTCTAAGGCTTCGGGCAATGTGGCTATTAGGAGCCTTCTCAAATTGCGGTTTGTTACATTGCCACAGGTTAACCACAAAATTTGAGGCGGCGCACCTAGACGACAGACGAGATCTACAAAATCAACATCTTTTGTCATGATGACTGCGTTTTCAGCCCCTGCTGCTGCAAAAATATCAATATCTTGAGCGTCTCGTAGCCCTAGCTCTCTTAGTGCAAAAGCTTCTACAGCGAAGGTTGCTGATAGCCAATTTGCCAAGTTTGGCGGAAGTTGAGCGTCGATCCAAATTTTCATGCGGTCAGTCTAGAAAATTCAGTGCGACGGGCAGCAAAGAGCAGGCAGGCTTGGATATCTGCGGGTTCTAGGTCAGGGAAGTCTTCTAAAATTTCTGTGATGCTTACGTTCTCTGCCAGCATTTCTAAAATATCGCTGACTCGGATTCGCATCCCTCGAATACAGGGGCGTCCGCCGCATTGTCCAGGGGTTTGAGTAATGCGCTTAAGCAAGTCTGAAGCTGAATTCATAGGGATGCCTTCTTAGAGACGTTATCGGTTTCGATCTTGAGGCTGTAGTCGTCGTGACCCCATTCGCAGCGAGACAGCACCTGTTTGGGGATCTTTTTGACGGTAAGGTTAGCAAATTTATCGGCTTTGCCGCGAAAGGCCATGCATAGCACCAGCAGGGTGCGGTCTGTGCACACTTCTTCGCTGAGGTGAGCGAGTGGGTCGTGGGTGAGGGTTTGGGTGGTGATGTAGATGAAGTCGCGTTCTGTAGAGTAGCCTTGTTATCAGTAGAAGGTGTGGCCTTCGAGTTTGCTACATTGTAGGACTTTGTTTCTAGAATAGAACAGAGCACAAAAAACTTTTCAGCCATCTCTTGAGGCCACTGCTTCCGAAGATTTGAAGGCGTAATGACCAAAATTCGACGTTTCCGCTCAGCCCATTTCTGAGAAATAACCAGACCCGCCTCAATTGTTTTACCTAGACCCACCTCATCCGCCAGTAAAGCCCCTCTAGACAGCGGAGAACTAAAAGCAAATAAACGCCGCATCGACTTGGTGCGGATTCAGATCGACTTTGCTCCATGCAACAGTGCCCGCCAACTTTTCTAGGCTATCTGATGAGCAACGTTTGGTTAGCTCATAAGCAAAATACTTAGCGTGATAAGGCGTCAGATTCATGAATAGGTCAGCACAAGAGCATTCAATAGGTTCTAATCATCTGTATGATAGCTGGGAATTATACACCCGCCTGGGTTACGCAGATAAAATCTGGAGGATTTTCCATGCATGAAGTCGGGTTAATGGAAAACGCACTGGCGATCGCCCTCAATTATGCCACTCGCGATCGCGCCAGTCACATTCACCAAATTGCCCTGCGCGTCGGCGATCTCTCTGGCGTAGAACCCGATGCCCTGCGATTTGCCTTCGATGTCGTGACTCAGGGCACGATCGCCGAACGAGCACAACTGAAGATCGAAACCTGTCCGACGGTTTGTTATTGCAACGACTGTCAAAGAGAGTTTAGGCCCATAGAACTGGGATATGAGTGTCCGATCTGTCAAACCTGGAGTTCTTCTATTCTCCAAGGCAAAGAACTCGAACTCGCATCCTTGGAGGTGTCCTAATGTGCACTCAATGCGGCTGTAGCGAAGTAGATTCCGTTGTACTCCATAGCGCCACTGAATCCCATCACGACCACCATCACGACCATCCTTCTCTTGCCCGTACTGTAGAAGTGCGCGAGCGATTGATGTCGAAGAACGATCGCTTTGCACGCCAAAACCGCGAGATCTTTCAAGCCAATAATTTGCTCGTTTTGAATATTCTGTCCTCTCCAGGCGCGGGTAAAACCGCCCTGATCGAACGGATGGCAAAACTTTGGGGCGATCGCGCCGCTCAAGTGGGCGTCATTGTCGGCGATCTGGCGACCGACAATGATGCTCAGCGGCTCCGCGCAGCAGGCGCAATAGCCCTGCAAATTACCACCGGAACGGCCTGTCACCTTGAAGCCGATATGGTGGCCCATGCGGCCTCCCATCTGGGGTTGGCTAACCTGGATCTCCTCGTCATCGAAAATGTCGGGAATCTGGTTTGCCCTGCGGCCTACGATTTGGGCGAAACCCTGCGGGTTGTATTGCTATCCGTCACCGAAGGAGAAGATAAACCCCTCAAATATCCGACGGCGTTTCAATCGGCAGATGTGGTGCTGTTGACCAAAATGGATATTGCCGAAGCCGTCGGGTTCGATCGCGAAACGGCGATCGCCAACGTGCGCCGGATGGCTCCCCATGCCAAGGTGTTTGAGGTTTCCGCCCGTACAGGCGTGGGGATGGATACTTGGCTTAACTTTCTCCAAACCCAATGGGTGTCTTCTCTAGTGGAGGTGGCGCGATGATCCGACCTGCACCCTTGTCCCATCCTCTGTCTCAACGCTTGCATTTGCAGGTGCGGGGGATGGTGCAAGGCGTTGGATTTCGGCCCTTTGTCTATACCTTGGCAACGGAGTTGGGGTTGGGCGGCTGGGTTAGAAACAATGACAGCGGGGTGGACATTGAAGTGGAAGGGCGTTCGGATGAATTGACGGCGTTTGTGGAACGGCTGGAGCGCGATCGCCCCGCTCACTCAGTCCTGTCCCAATTGGAAACAGATTGGCTGGCCCCTTGCGGGTACGATCGGTTTGAGATTCAGGCTTCTGACTCTGATTCCCCCGCCAAATCCGCCTGGATTTTGCCCGATCTGGCTCCTTGTCCCGCTTGCCTGAGCGAGATCTTCGACCCGCACAACCGACGCTATCAGTATCCCTTCACAAACTGCACCCACTGCGGGCCTCGGTACAGCATCTTGACTGCACTACCCTACGATCGCCCCCATACGACCCTGCAATCTTTCCGCATGTGTCCCGACTGCCAAAAAGAGTATGACAACCCACGCGATCGCCGCTTTCACGCACAACCCAATGCTTGCCCTGTCTGCGGCCCGCAGTTAGAACTCTGGAACCCTCGGGGGCAGGTGCTTGCTTCAGGTGCATCGGCGATCGCCCTCATCGCACAAGCTACCGATTGTCTCCGCGAGGGGCAGGTTTTGGCTCTTAAAGGATTGGGAGGGTTTCACTTGATGGTGGATGCGCGCAGTGAAGCAGCGGTGCAGCGGCTGCGCGAGCGCAAACATCGCCCCACCAAACCCCTAGCGGTCATGTATCCAACCTTGGATGCGATTCGTCAGGATTGCTGCGTTTCTCCAGCCGAAGCAAATTGCTTGACCGCCACTGCTGCCCCGATCGTGTTGCTCCAACGCCGATCGGAATCG
>JAAURS010000369.1 GCA_012032135.1 Acaryochloridaceae cyanobacterium RU_4_10
CTCTGACCCAGGCACAATCTAAAATTTGGTCCGATGGGTGTTTGGGATTGGCCCCACCCGAACAGATGTGTACGGCGGTTTTGGTACAAGGGTGGGAAGTGAGGGTTGCCCATCAGCGTCAGGAATGGGTGTATCGGACCAATGCATCGGGCAGAGAGGTGCGGTTTGACCCTGCGGGAGGCCGTCTCAGTCAGTTGGTGACCCCAGTGGCGGAACGAATTCCCCGCGATCGCACAGCCCAAAAATGGGATAAGGCGATCGCATTTCGCGCCATCAAGACGGGGGGATTTGCTGGAGTAAGGGAAGAAATCACGCTCTACAAAAACGGTCGTTTAGAAAAAAAAGGAGGGCCTGGTGGAGTGGTCACTCGGACCCTGTCTAAGAAAGCAGTGAGAGCCTTTCAGAAAAAGCTGTATCAACTACATTTTGGCCAGTTTGATGGGTTGCGGTATCCTCCGCCAAAAGGAGCCGCCGATTATTTTACGGTGACCCTGAGTAACGGGCAAACGACGGTTCAGTATGCAGATATCGAACGGGAAAGCTTGCCTAAGGATTTACAGGCTGTGATTCAACTTTGGCAATCCTCCATCCTTGAAACGCCTCACTGAGGGTGAAAGTAGTCATAAATTTGTTGGGCGAGTTTTGGACCAATGGTAGGGACCCTTGCCAGTTGTTCCGGTGATGCTTCCCGAACGTAGTCCAAGGAGCGGAAGACACCTAACAGTTCCTTCTGCCGATGGTGACCTAAACCTGGAATTTCATCCAACCGCGATCTCCGCATTCTTTCCGTCCGCTGCTGGCGGTGGAAGCTGACTGCAAACCGATGAGCTTCATCGCGGAGCCGTCGTAAGAGTTGTACGCCGGGTTGTTCGGCTTCTGTTTCCAGTGGGTGAGATTCTCCAGGCAAGAAAATTTCTTCCCGTTGTTTGGCTAAACTGATTACCTTTAGCTCATCCATGAGACCCATTTCAGTCAAAATGTTCGCGACGGCAGAAAGCTGACCTTTACCGCCGTCAATCATGACGACGTCTGGCCAATCTTCCGATGTTGAACGCGGTTTTTCAGGATGGAGGGTATAGTCGCGGAACCGTCGTTGGAGGACTTCCGCTAAGCTCGCAAAGTCATCGGAGTGGCCTGCGGTTACTTCGGGGTTGCGGATTTTGTACCGTCGGTAGTGTTGCTTGGCGGGCATTCCTTCCACAAACACCACTCTGGATGCCACGGCATCTGACCCCTGAATGTGAGAGATATCGTAGCCTTCAATGCGATGGGGTAGATCCGGTAGGTCCAGTAGCGCAGACAAATCTTCCATCGCTAAAGTATTGCGATCGCGGGTTTTCTGCGCGCGGGCTAGCTCGTACTGGGCGTTGCGTTCTACCATTTCAATGAGATCTGCTTTGCCTTGACGCCGAGGGCAAAGAATAGAAACTTTTCTGCCTTTGCGATCGCTCAAATACTCTGCCAAAATGTCTGCCTCGGGAAGGTCTTCCTGAACTAAAATTTCCGCAGGAATTTCTACGGATTCAGCACTGGCGTAGTGTTCTTCTAGGACTCGCTGCAAGATTTGACCTACAGTGCCGGATTGCGCCTCTGCCAAAAACCCTAGACGTCCGACTAGTCTACCTGCACGGATTTGAAAGAGTTGAATACAGGCATATTGGTCGTCAGAGGACAGTGCGATCGCATCCCGCGAGACAGTGTCATCGGGGAGAGAGACTTTTTGGTCGGCTCCTAGGGTTTTGAGACCGTTGATTTGGTCGCGCAGGCGGGCGGCGACTTCAAAATTGAGATCTTCCGCTGCTGCTTCCATTTGGGTGGTAAGGGTCTGAATGAGTTCTTCGGCTCTGCCTTGGAACACCATTGCAACCTTAAACATGATTTTGTGGTACTCCTCTGGGGAGACGAGCTTTTGGCAGACGCCCGGACAGCGGCCAATGTCGTAGTTTAGGCACGGACGGTCTTTAAAGAGAGGTTTGGGGCGTTGCCGTAAGGGAAACACCCGTTTGATGGTGCGGAGAGTTTGTCGTAACAAGAAGGTATCCACATAGGGACCGTAGTAACGATCCTTTTTTTGACCGAGTTGGCGTTTTCGGGTAATAAAAACCCGTGGATATTCTTCAGACCAAGTGATGCAGACGTAGGGGTATTTTTTGTCGTCTTTGAGTAAAACGTTGAAATGCGGCTGATGTTGCTTGATGAGATTGGCTTCAAGGGCTAAGGCTTCTGCTTCTGTATCTGTGACAATGAACTCAATTTCTACAACCTGACGCACCATCAGTTCAATGCGGGGGCTGAGTTCTTGAAGGTTGCGGAAATAAGACCGCACCCTAGATCTTAATTTTTTTGATTTTCCGATGTACAAGATATTATCATTGGCATCTCGCATAAAGTAGACGCCAGGTTCTGGGGGAATTTCTTTTAAACGACGATCCAGCCGTTCCGGTGCTTTGAGAAAGGGTTGGATTTGCATCGTATGGTTTGCCATAACTGATTTTGGGAATACTAAGTTTTACGCCCTTCTTTTGTATTGTAATGTGCGGCTCTATTGAGCCTATTGGTTTTGGCTAAATCGACACAAGCGGTCCTTCACTGTTTATGCTGCTGCGAACGTTACTTCAAATTTCTCTCTTCAAGCCCAGCGCTGACGTACCAGGGGTAGTTCGGCAAAGGCTTCAGTCTGCTACGGACGGACAGTGGCAAGAGGCGATCGCGGTGTTGACCCACCATAGACTCATGCCTTTGGTGTTTTATGGGGTTAAGGTTCACAACCTGACAGATGACATCCCAAAGCCAATTCTGAGTCAGTTAATGCTGAACTATCTTCAGTCGTTGCAGCACAATATAAGACTGTTTAAAACTTTAGCGGTGGTTCTAGAGCGTCTGGCGGTGGTGGATGTGTACCCCGTCTTATGGAAAGGAATTGTATTAGCGGATCATCTGTATCCCGATGTGGCAACCCGAATGATTGGGGATATTGATTGGGCGGTCACACCCCATGAGTTTGACATTGCGAGTCCAATTTTGGCAGAACTGAGCTTTGCGCTCCAACCTGCGATGGCAACATCGGATGCGGCGTATTTTATGAATGCAGATCGCGTTTTGTTGGATGTGCATCATCGAGTTCGTTTGTTTGAGGGTCAGGAACCGTTATCTTTAACGCAATATCTTTTTTCCTCTAAAGGCTTATTACCCCTGTGCCGCGTTCTAGAACCCAATGCAATGTTGGCGCATTTGACGGTTCATCTTGGAGGTCATGCCCCAGATATGGGTTTACCTTTGTGCTGGATATTGGATTTTGTGTTTTTGCTCAGACGATGGGGCGACCAGATTGCAATGCAGCGTCTCAAGGAGTTGATACCAGATCGAAAAAGCTGGCGATTGTTAGGTCGAATTTTAAGGTTTTTGCAGGTCGAATTTGGAGAACCTCTCCCTGCTGAGCTAGCAGAATTTGCACAACAATATAAACCCTTTACGTTAGAAGGTATTACCCGTCAGAATCAGTTGGTGATGTGGGGATTGCATCGGCCTCAAGGGTGGGTCAAGATGGCGGCTTCTCTGGTGGGGGTTCGCTCTAACCCAAAGTTTGAATATCCTGAAGTGAGCTATTTGTTGCAGTGGGCGGCAGCGGATTTATGGATGGGCGATCGCCTCTCTTCACGAACAGAGTGTCCGCGTCAGACTACTGCTGGATTTTGGTAGCATAAGCACAATCCTGCACGGTAATTCCTATGACGCTTGCCCTTACAGAAGCGGTTAAGACCCTTGCCGAGGCAGAGCGACGATTTAATTTGTCGCGGACTGAGGAGGAAGCTTTTTTTTAGCTCCTAGACGGGAAGCCCCGCGCTGTACCTGTACCCACCAGGTATCTCGTCGGGATGAGAGGCGCGGCGGTGAGGAGCGATGCACTGAGCTTGCCGAAGTGTCCAACCCCCAAACGTTTTTGACCACCCTATTGCCAAGGGCGAGGCTTCGCCAACGACAAGCTCAGGGACCAACGCTTAAACAGTGAGTGGGGTTGGCGACGACTTGTACTGAGCGCAGTCGAAGTAATCGCCAAAAGTGTAAGATTGGTCTGGCACTGCGGAAACGCCTAGATAGCCAAGACTGGGGCTGCCCTTGCACATCGACACAAACGTACAGGATTTTCCTGGTGAACAGTGCGACCTGTGTGAAACAGAACATCAATTGTTTTCTGCTTAA
>JAAURS010000370.1 GCA_012032135.1 Acaryochloridaceae cyanobacterium RU_4_10
GAAATCTGATGAGATTGGTGCCTTTCCTAATGAAACAAGCTGTTTAACCGTATTTTTCCTGGTAATTGAGCGAGACCACGCTAAACATGACCGCAAATCTATGGCGAAAAATTCATGACACTAACGACCATGAGCTATGAATTTCCAGCAGGGTTTGAATGGGGCGTGGCCACTGCCGCTTACCAAATTGAAGGAGCGATCGCAGCCGACGGACGCAAACCCAGTGTCTGGGACACCTTTAGTGCCATCCCCGGACGAACTTTGAAGGGTGCGACTGGAGCGATTGCTTGCGATCACTACTATCGCTACGAAGAAGACGTGAAGTGGATGACAGAACTGGGCATCAAGCACTATCGCTTTAGTATTGCTTGGTCGCGGATTATCCCCGATGGACGCGGTGCTGTCAATGAAGCGGGAATAGACTTCTACCGTCGTCTGTTAGATTGCTTGCAGCAGCATGGCATTACCCCCCACGCCACGCTGTTTCACTGGGATAGTCCCCAAGTCCTCGAAGCCCTCTACGGCTCCTGGCAAAGCCGCGACATGGCCCAAGATTTTGCCGACTATGCAACCGCTGTTGTGAATCGATTGGGCGATCGCATTACATCTTGGATGACAATCAACGAAATCGCTTGCTTCACCCACCTTGGGTACGGCGTAAATCAAGTACCCGTCCATGCTCCAGGTACATCTGTACCCAGCCTCAAACAGGTTTGGCAAACCTCTCACCATGCTTTGCTGGCCCACGGATTAGCCTGTCAGGCGATCCGCGCCGCTTCTCCCCTGCCCTGTTCCGTCGCACTGGTGGATAACTTCGTGCCCACCGTCCCCCTGACTGAAACCGAGGCTGATATTGCCGCTGCCTGCCAAGCCTTTCATCTCCATGCTACCAATGGGGGCATTTTGGAACCCGCCCTGACTGGAACCTACAGTCCCGCGCTTCTCACACAGCTTGGCGAAAATGCCCCTGATATTCAAGACGGAGACTTAGCTACCATCCATCAACCCCTCGATTGGTTCGGGTTCAATAGTTATTTTGGCACCTATGTACGCGCCGCCGAAACGACTGTGGGCCATGAAATTCTCCCCTTCCCTCCAGGATATCCGCAATTGAATATGCCCTGGCTGCATCTTTTACCCGAGTGTCTCTACTGGGGTATCCGCCATCTCAGCGAAACCTTAAAGCGCCCAGACCTCTCCGTACGAATTACGGAAAATGGTAGCGCGGGACAAGATAGTTTGACCGATGCCGGGGAAGTAATAGATAGCGATCGCATTCTATTTTTGCGGCAATATCTGAAGTCCGCTCATCGTGCCATACAAGAAGGCTATCCGCTGCGAGGGTATTTTGCCTGGACTTTGATGGATAATTTTGAATGGGCTTATGGTTGCGATCGCCGTTTTGGCTTGCTTTACACAGACTATGAAACCCAACGCCGCATCCCAAAAGCCAGTTTCAAATGGTATCAAGAATGTATCCGTCAGAATCGCGTGGTGTGAATCGTGAAGTATAAAAATACCCTGTATCGTCAAGAACTCTGCAAGCCTGATGGCCGCACTTTAACGCTCTATAGTAGAACTCCCATTGCAGCGGACTTAAGCGCTCCCAGTCCCAGTCCCGAAACCATTCAAGCCAATCCACACCTGCGCTGGCATCCTCTGCGGGGGGAATGGATCGCCTACGCCAGCCATCGGCAAGAGCGTACCTTTATGCCACCGCCAGAATATAACCCCCTCGCACCCACCCACGACCCGCAGTATCCTACCGAGCTTCCCGCTGGAGTTTACGACATTGCTGTTTTTGATAATCGCTTTCCCACGTTAACCCTTGCAGCACAAGATCCCCCTTCGCTAATCGTTGAGACCTTACCTGCTAATGGAGCCTGCGAAGTAGTAGTCTTTACCCAAGATCCCAAACAGTCTCTCAGCACTCTTCCTCTCGACCATCTAGAACTCCTATTTCAAGTCTGGGGCGATCGCACGCAAATTCTAGGCAAAATCCCTCAAATTCAGTACGTGCTGCCCTTTGAGAACAAAGGCATAGAAGTGGGCGTCACCCTCCACCACCCCCACGGTCAAATTTATGCCTACCCATTCGTTCCCCCTATTCCCGCGCGGATGCTGGCTCAACAGCGGAACTATTTCCGAATCAACCCACAATCCTTACTTGTCGATCTAATTGAGCGAGAAATTGCTGAGAACAAACGGATTTTGTATTTGGATGAAGCTGCGATCGCTGGGTGCCCGTCTGCGCGCGTTATCCCTACGAAGTTTGGGTTGCACCACGCCAACCTTGCGCCAGTTTTGCCGATCTCGATTCAGTGCAGAGAAGCAGTCTAGCCCGAGCGCTCAAAACCATCCTCCTTAAATACGATGGACTCTGGCAGCGCTCCTTTCCCTACCTCATGGCTTGGTTCCAAGCCCCTACCGATGGCAAACCCCATCCCGAATGGCAACTCCACGCAGAGTTCTATCCCCCCTACCGTAGCAACAACAAACTCAAATACCTAGCTGGAACTGAACTAGCAGCAGGACTCTTTGCCAACGATACTCTGCCAGAGGCGATCGCCCAGGAACTTCAGAACATCTCCGTTAAATTGGAAGAAACACCATGACCCCAACCTTCCAAGATTTATTTCATCAAGCCCCCGCTATTGAAGCCCAAGCCCCCGGACGGGTCAATCTTTTAGGAGAACACACCGATTACAACGATGGCTTTGTTCTACCGACCGTCATCCCCCAAACCACTACCGTCCAGCTTGGCCCCAGCGATGATTCCCAACACCACTTCTATTCAGCATCTCTCAATGAATCTGTAAATCTATCCCCCACCACAAACCCTTCGGAAGGCTTTGGTCGTTACGTCATTGGCTGTTTGCGACTGATAGAACAACGGGGCATTCAGATTCCTCCCCTGAACATTTGGATCGCATCTTCTATTCCCATTGGCGCTGGGCTTTCCAGTAGTGCCGCTCTGGAAATTGCGGTTTTGCGAGGGTTGCGATCTCTGCTCGCCTTAGACTTCAACGATGTTGACTTGGCTCAGATTGCCCAACAGGCAGAACATCAGTATGCGGGAGTGAAGTGCGGCATCATGGATCAAATGGCCGTTAGCCTTGCTGATGCCCAACACCTCTTGTTTCTAGATACCCGCACCCTCCAACACCAACGCATTCCAATTCCTACTGGTGCTGAAATCCTAGTCCTGGACAGTGGTATTTCGCGCGCTCTTGCTGGAAGTGGCTACAACCAGCGCCGCAGCGAATGCGAAGCAGCATCTCAAAGATTGGGATTGACTGCTCTCAGAGATTTAACCAACCCTGCCCAACTCGACTCCCTACCCCCCCTTCTGCAACGGCGTGCTCGCCATGGGTTTACCGAAAATCAGCGCGTACTTGTGGCCAAACGGGGCTTATCTGCGGTTGAGTTTGGTCAATTGATGAACGCGTCCCATACCAGCCTCCGCGATGATTACGAAGTATCAGTTGCAGGTCTGGATTGTTTGGTCGATCTCCTGCAACACACGCCAGGAGTGTTCGGGGCTCGTTTGACGGGGGCGGGATTTGGCGGTGCTTGTGTGGCACTGGTTGCAGCCGGGGAAGCACAGGCGATCGCAACATCAGTTCTGAACCAGTACGAACAACAAGGCTTCCAAGGTCAGTTACTGGTTCCTCCGACGAGCGCTTGAATCATCAATCAAAACGCTGTTGCCCCCTCTTAAAAGCCTGGAAGCACCGATCCAGCAAGAGAGCGATCGCAGGACAACCATGAAAAACGTCTCTTTATTGCGTTTTGTTAAAAAATGACAGCTTCTGACAAGCAAATCAAACATGTCACCCAGAACGTTGTATAAATTGAAACAGCGGGGTAAAGTCAGTCGCAAATATCCAACCTGAAGCTTATATACCTCAAGGTTTTTGAGGTGTTTATTAAGAGAAATTTAAATTTACTTTATTCTTCCATAACACCATCGTTATGAGATCGTAAAGTGCCTCCATCAGTTTAGGGATATCTATTGCGTTCTGGCCACGCCTAGTTCAGTCTGTATTTGACAGTCTGAACTAGAAAAAATACTCCCATCCTCAAGCCACTAGGAGATTTAAGACATGTTAGACGCATTTGCAAAGGTTGTAGCCCAAGCCGACACGCGCGGTGAATATGTAAGCGATTCCCAAATCGATGCCCTCAATTCAA
>JAAURS010000371.1 GCA_012032135.1 Acaryochloridaceae cyanobacterium RU_4_10
GCACCCTTTGTCCGACTTTGACCTTCAACCCACTCAGATAGCCATAGCGCGTTTGGCGACCCCGTGCGTGGTTGATCACGATTGTGGAGTCCCAAGGGCTTTGAGTACCTGCAAAAGCAACGGTTCCACTGGCTACAGCATAGACAGGGGTACCTGGGGCTGCAGCTAAATCCACGCCACCAGAAAAGACGATCGCCCGATTAGGACCATTTGGATGCCATCCATAGGGGCGCAGCAGGGGGGCAGATTGAGGCAATGGATAGCGGTCTTGACGAAGTTCCGCAGCAATTTTATCGATCGCGGCAGGAGAGGGTTGTGCTGCAACAGAAACGGTTCCGTTGATGGGTGACCAGTTGACTCCCGGCACAAAAACCATTTTGGGAGAGACTTCACAACCGTTGACCTCAAACAACACATCCGGCTTCACGCGGTACAGTTGAGCGATAGATTTGAGGGTTCGACCAGAAGTTGCAACCACAATTCCGTTATAGGGTGGAATTTGCAAGGATTGACCGAGTGTCACCCGTCCCGTGCGGACAGCAGGATTCATCCCCATCAGGGTTTCGTGCATAAGCCCGTAGCGACTGGCAATCTTAGCAAGGGTTTCTCCAGGTTGCACGCGATGGGACTTAAACCGCTTCAGGGCTGGACGTTGAGGGCAGGCACCCAGCCCAGTTCCTGCCATTCCAGGAGATTGCAAGGTCCACAGATAACCTCCCAGGACACCGCTTAAAATGACAATCCAGAGTTGGAATGAAGTTTTACTTTGCTCTGATGCTCCCATTTCCCCATTGTGACAAAATATCTGATGTGCTGTGCAGGGATGGGCGCAGAACTCATAAAATTAAGATGAGAGTCAGCTATTGAAGTGTGGCGGAGTTTTGCATGGATTTACAACGGTGGGTTTTTCGACCCTTCTTCTGGATGGCAACGCTTGCGATCGCAGGTTGGCAAAGCGGATGCACTTTCCAGAAAACTCCTCCAGTCGATGCTCCCTCTTCTTCAGCAACACCCTCAATACCCATATCCTCTTCTAAGGGGGGCATGACCTTACCACCCAATTTTGTAGTTCAGGTGGTTCAGCAGGTTGGGCCTGCGGTGGTGCGGATTAACTCTGCCCGCACCGTCCAAGACGAACGCGGCACTTCTTTGTTTGAACATTTCTTTGACATGCCCTCTCAAAATCGCGGGCAAGAACGGGTCGAGCGGGGAACGGGTTCTGGGTTTATCTTTGATGCCAAAGGATTGGTGATGACCAATGCCCATGTAGTAGATAAGGCAGATGCGGTGACCGTTTTGCTCAAAGATGGTCGGGAGTTGAAAGGGAAAGTATTGGGTGAAGATCCTTTTACAGATGTAGCAGTTGTCAAAATTGAAGCCGCCAACCTACCCGTTGTGAATTTGGGAGATTCTAAAAAACTGCTGCCAGGAGAATGGGCGATCGCGATTGGGAATCCTTTGGGATTGGACAATACGGTTACGGTCGGCATTATTAGTGCCACGGGTCGTTCGGGTTCGGCGATTGGTATTTCAGATCGGCGGGTGCGGTTTATTCAAACCGATGCAGCGATCAATCCAGGCAACTCCGGTGGACCCCTCTTGAATGCGCGGGGGCAGGTCATTGGCGTCAATACTGCCATTATTCAAGGTGCCCAAGGGTTAGGCTTTGCCATTCCGATTAGTTCTGCCCAACCCATTGCCCAACAACTGGTTGCGACAGGCAAGGCGGTACATGCCTATTTAGGGGTACAAATGGTTGACCTAACCTCTGAACTCCGCGATCGCCTCAATCAGGAAGAAAACTTTAAACTGGGTACGGACAAAGGGGTTTTGGTTGTCAAAGTTGTGCCCAACTCTCCTGCGGCCAAGGGCGGTATGGAAGATGGAGATTTAATTCTATCCATTAACAACCAAGCGGTACGAACTACGGATGAGGTCCAGCAAGTGGTTGAATCCACCAAAGCGGGAAACCCCATCACCCTTAAAGTCCAGCATCAAGGTCAGGCTCGCAATTTGCGCGTGACCTTAGGCAGCCTAAAACCAGAACAACTAGAAAGCGATCGACCTGGGGCGTCCTTAAGCCTACAGATCCATCAAGTTCAAATGCCTTTGGGAAAAGGGTTTTTACAAAACTCCAAATCCAACGTGCGAGGGTCTGAATCAATCTGATTTCGCTGGGTCTAAAAATTCTGGTCCCCAACAAGTGATAAGATTTTGCAGAATTTACAAGGGTCTTTAACCTTTGTCATTTCGATCTCTGATTCTTTACTCTAAGATTCGGATTTTCTGTCCTCTTCACAGGTCTTTTTCACATGAATGCGATAGACAGTCGCCCCTTACGCCGAACCTCCTTGGTTTTGCCAGTGGTGGGTATTGTATTGATTCTGACTTTTGTTTTTGACTTTGTCATTCGACTTTTTAGTTTGCAGTGGAATAAGCCAGAGATTCAGATCAACTTTTGGAATGAGTTGATCGATCGCGGCGTTATTCCTTTAATTGGTTTGGCTTTAGTGTATGCAGGATTTTGGCTCAACGGTATTCTGAGTCATCAATCAGAGACTGAAGATAGTCCAGCACCATCCCCTGCTAATAATCCGCAATTCTGGACATTTGTGTTTGCAAGTTTGCTGGGTTTGGTCTTTTTGCTGTTACTGCCCCTCCACTTTTCATCCTCTGGTGAAGTGGTCAATGCAGCCATCACCCGTACCGACCAACAAGAAGCACAAATGAAATTTGGCATTCAACAGGAGCAACAACAGATCCAGCAGGTAATTGCCACTCCAGGGCAACTTGACGAAATTCTGAAGACCAGGAAATTACCCCCCGAACAATTGGCACTTTTTGAAGAATTAAAGAAAGACCCTAAAGCCCTGGATAAGAGAGCGGCGCAAAAATTAGAGGAAATGAAGAAACAAAAGCAACAGGTTCTAAACCAAGTTAATCAAGAAGTTGGCCAAATTCGATGGCGGTATGAAATCCGCAGCCTACTGTTGTCGCTGGGCTTTATTTCTATTGGTTGGACAGGGCTTAGAGATGCTCGCTAATGATACATGGGGTACTCGCATCATCGATCCGCAATTCCGAGCAGTAATGATATGCTTTGGGGAATCTTACTATACCCAAAACGGTCAATTTGTCGTATAACAGTCCCTAAGTGTTTGTGCGTGCCACTCAATCTAAATAGATCGAACAGCCGTATTATTCATTGATTGTAAATAGCGTCAGCAGTTCTGAATGACCTTTAACTTCACCACTTTATAGATGCCCAAACGGACTGTTTGGAAAGCCACCATGAGAAAAGCGAGCTGTATTACCTTCATTACTACGATTTGTCTGAGTATTGGTTCCACTGCCTATGCTGTTTCTCTGCACGTTCCTGCTACTGTGGCAATGGCAGACGAGCGTCCCCTCATTCCCCTTGAAAAAGCTTGGTCCCATGGCATCAAGCGGGTCAATCTGATAAGTCTAGTTTGGGAATGGCCGACACACCTCAGACTCTGGCCAATACCTTGGTTCGTGGCTTGTTGGTGGCTAACCGGACGGGAAAAATTGGGTATTCTTCCTCCCTAAGCTACAGAATTCAAAATGTGGTACGTGGCTTGCGTCGGGGTGAGTCTTTGATCTCGGCGAGTCGGTATGCGCGGGTGCCTCAGCCCGTCCTCGCCCATCTTCTGAATCTGGGTCGGCGTGATGATAAAACGACGCTAGCGGACATTTCTAAGGCAACCGATGCGCTTTTGTCCCATACCTTGGCCAACGCTCTGGTTCGAGGGTTAGTGGTGGCCAACCGGACAGGAGAAATTGGGTATGCGGCTCCGCTGAGCTATAAGGTCCAAGACATCGTTCGCATTCTTCGCCGAGGTCAGCCTTTAACATTGGCACGAACTCGGGCGAGGGTGCCCAATCCAGTAGTGGATCGGCTCCTTCAGTTGGGTCATTATTCTGCTCAGCTCAACTGAAACTGCACTATATTCTAGGAGACCGAAGGTGATGCGCTGGAGTAAGGGTGTCTTCATCAGCAGTGCCATCGGATTGTTGGTTTTGCCCGAGCTGAGTCTGGCTGCTTCGGCGTCTGAGGTGAAGCTCCGCACAGAGTGCAGGCTCGGGGCTTCGCTGCACTGGGAAGCGCGGCTGCTGTGGGTGGTTTGAGTGCCGCCAGCAGGACCGGAGAGCATCGTGCGCCGCAAGGCA
>JAAURS010000046.1 GCA_012032135.1 Acaryochloridaceae cyanobacterium RU_4_10
CCGACGATCGGTTCGGCCACAGCCCCCATGAACCCTTGAAGAATCCCTAACCCTTGGGCCATCTCCACAAAGCCCAGATCCTGTAAAATTTTGGGCTGATAGAACCCGTAAGCCATCCAGCTAAATGTCACAGCAGCCAATACAGCAGAAAGTCCCCAAACTTGTCGCCACAGAATGGAAGATTGGGCATTAGAAACCACCATGATATTGTTTTGAGAAAAATGTAAGTGGGTGTGATGACTAAACTTGAATGAAAACTGCACACCGATCCAATGCGATAGATCGGTGTGCGGTCTCTAAATTGACTTAGACCTTGAGTACCCAAGCACTGCGGTTTTCAGCACTGAAAAAGGTGCGGGAACGACTGGAATCTTCACCCCTAAAGCGTTAAATGCAGCCCGAATTGCGGTAGCATGAGCGCCTTCAGTAATCCCAATACTGGCTCCAGCGGTAACCAGTTCAGGGGTTTTGAGTCTTGCAGCTTCTTTTGTATAGGCGATCGCAGCATCTGTCTCTAGAGCTAGGGCAAGCTTGGCAATATTCACATCACTATCGACATTACCTTCACCCTTCTTGATATAAGAGGAAACATCATAGCTAGCTTCTGCCTTAACGGGTGTGCCGCCCAACTTTTTGACAACGGATGCCAGTAAATCGCGGTGTTGTTTGTGATCCGCTTGATTTGCTAGCGCAATACTGAGAACCGCTTTACCTACATCCGTATTGGTGAGCTTTCCAGCAGCAAAACTATAGGCCCAGATGGCCTGATGCTCATAATAAAGTGCGTTATTGAGAATTTTGATATCGTTTTGTTTATTGTTGCCCATTGCATCCGCTCGACCCGTGAAGAGTGGAAGACCCAATGCGCTTACAAAGCCACCCGCTACACCCGCCATTGCACCCGTGGCCAACATATCCCGACGGGAGATTCCCTTGGCCCGACGAATAGGTATAGAGTTCCGCTCATATCTATTTTCGTTCATAAATGAAAATTTCCTCTGAAGGACAAGATCGATACAGACCAAAACAAATTGAAAATGGAGTCAAAATGGATACATCGCACACCCTTGAAGGTTTGGTATCTCCCATTTATCTCCCTCATGTAGGTATACGCGACCTGATTCAATTCGGATCTCTGCTCGAGAAAAAGATTTATTTGGGTGGCGCTGAGATTGTGGGGCAGGTTTTGTAATTTGGGGAAGCTGGGTTGAAATTGCACTGGTATATATAGCTTTCCTGCCAACTGAGGGGGATTTCTAAAAGCGATCGCGCCCCCGTGATGCTCTGACCCACAAATAGGAGTAACGCAATACAGTTGAGTACAATATGAACTTTGCGCCAACGGTAGGATCGATCTTGGTAGATATCTGGGAAAATAGCTAGGGCAAAAATCATTAAAAATGAAACGGCAATACCGTAATAATAATGAGAGATATACCAGTTCCCTGTATTGCGATAAACGCCATCTTGCGAACCTAAAACAATCAGGCCCATCCCAGACAAGGTAGCAAAAATTCCTCGCCATAATCGCTGTTTTGCCTGATAGAGCAAGGCTAAGGATGCAATTGTGCTTGCAAAGAATAGAATAATCAACAAAACCTTAAAGGGATCTTTCTGCCAAAGTTGAAGGGCCAAAATGTTGTCAAAAATCCCGTTGGCTAAGGCCAGCAAGACCACACCAATGACTGCACCTGTGAGCCATTTTCCCAAGGTAACATGTTCCAACCCCACGCTGGGTGGGAGTTTGCTTTTTGCCCCAGCAAGGCGACGCTGACGGGCCTGCCATGCCATTTTGATCGCCATTCCTATTAAGGGAAAGACAAAGAAGATGCGATCGCAGGGTGCAGCAGTAAAATAATATCTTTGAGATTGAGATGCATGGCAATCCCTTGAGTGACTTGTGAAGGTATACGTCTCAACAGTGGATTTGGATCTCTGCTGAACGTTGCCTTCTTGCATCAAGGGCAGGTATTGTATTTCATTGATTACTGAACTGTAGAGCGCAGTTCAGAATTTGTCTTAAAATATTCATCATCCATTGAAGTCTGGAAGAAAAACATACATCCCGTGCTGGTATGGGGATTGTGCATTGAGCCCGGATGAGATCTGATGTAATCCCCTGCACCATAAACTTGTTCGCCAATAATCAAATCCCCAGAAAGCATATAAATTTCTTCTACTTCCGCATGACGATGCAGGGGATATTGCATTCCTGGTTCTGCCTTAAATAACCCTGAAAGTCTTCGTCTAACTGGATCGGTATAAAATATTGAGACTTCTACCCCTGGAACGGGATGCGGCTGCCACACAATCTCTTGAGCGCGCACCGTCCAAAATAGTTCAGGACCTTGTGGAACCGATACCTCGGCGATCGTTTCAGGGGGATCTAATTCTAAGTTCTCAAATAACCGCTGCTTGAGATTGTCTGCGATCTCAACGGTCGGTGCCCCATAAGGCAATGCAGTTACGGCTCTCTCATATTCGGCCAACTCCTCAGCCAAAGCTGGGTCCTCCATAATTTGCTGCTCAACCCAATTGCGCTCTGGACCATTTAACAAGTCCAGCGCATAAAGGGGAGCAAGATCGCAAAAACAGTATTGTTCGGAGTTCATGAGCACAAGAGTTTAACGTGATTCCAATCTAAATGAATTCCCCCAAAATTACCTCAACCAAGTGCGGATTTTAATTTACTCAATCCTAGACGGGCTCTAGTTTTGATGGTGCCCAGAGATAAACCTGTTTTTTGAGCAATTTCACTTTGAGAAAAGCCTTGATAATAAGCTAACTCAATGACTGAGCGTTGTTCTTCAGGGAGGGTTTTGAGGGCAGCCAAAACCTGCTCCCTCCGCTCAGCAATAACTACATCTTCAAACGGATCTACGCCGGATTGCTCGGATTGGATCTCTGACAATTGCAAGAATACGTTTTCAGAAGGGACCGTTCGCTGTCGTTTGCGAAGCCGATCTATAATCCGGCTTCGAGTCACCATAAATAGCCACGTATCCACTCTCCCTTTACTGGCAACATATCGATCTGCAATACGCCAAACCTGAGAAAAAACGTCTAAGACAACTTCTTCACTTTCTTCCCTGGAATTTAAGCTTTTCATTGCAAATGAGTAGAGAACCCGCGAGTAACGGTCATACAAGATAGAGAATGCCGCTCGATCGCCTTGCGAAATTCTTGAGACTAATACTTCATCATCCACTAAACGAATGAGACTCCACTCACTAGCAACACACCCCAGCGATTCGATCGGGCCAGTACCTCAACTCATGATTTTTTCGATCGGCCAAGGTCCTTCAACACCTGCTGCACAACTTGAGGAGAATTCCGTTTTTGTAAAGATGACCAGCAATGGCCTTGAGGGCTCCCTACCACTTTTTGGGTCAAAGATTGACTCTGTAACTGCTTTAGCGATCGCAGACACGCGGAACAATCACAACCAAAAAGCTTCACAGCAGCATCACTTTCAGCCTCACTAAACTCTAAAACTGAATCATCCCCAGCAATTCCTGCTGAAGACGCAATCAGGACAGTACGGCTATTCTGCTCTAGTCCTGAAGATCTGAGATTGGAGGGCGTAGGACGATCGCAGGATGCTTGGGCAACGGGATTGATTGTTTCAGAAGCATCAGCCATTGTAGCGCTCAACAAAGTGGTCAGCATTGAGCCAGCCAAGGCAGGAATCGCAAGCAGACTCAAGAGAATTTTATGATTCATAGATTTTCCTTCACCGCAATAGCAATAATAATGTCCTGATTCTAATCACTGTTGGTAATTTTGACACCTCGAACATCCCAAGCAGGACTCTTCCCAAGTCTTGTATCCTGTTAAGGATTGCCAACGAAGGGCTTCGGTTTGACAGTCTGTCATTTGACAACCGCATTTTAATTGAACCACGATAATTATCCGTTCGCCCATCCTTTTGCCCCCGTAAAACATGCTAGATCTTTGGCTCATGGTGCTATTAGGATTCCTGGGCAGCTTCGGACACTGCATTGGAATGTGTGGCCCCCTCACTGTCGCCTTCTCGCTCTCTCAGCAGTCAGCAGGTCCTGCAACCGTTTGGCGATCGCTATGGTTCCACGCCCTCCTCAACCTTGGCCGAATTCTAAGCTATGCCCTTGTTGGCGCAGGGATTGGGGCATTGGGTTCGGTTTTAATTGTTGGGGGCCAATTTGCTGGAATTGATAGCCTCCTGCGACGCGGACTGGCAATCTTTACCGGAAGTGTGTTGATCTGGATGGGCTTAGCCCAAGTGACCCCCAACCTGTTACCCAAGCTATTTTTCCTGCATCCCTTCAACCAGGGTGGTCTTCACCAGCGGTTGAATGGGTTGATGCAGCAATTGTCTGAGCGATCTCACCGTTTGACGCCAATTTTTCTGGGGATGACGTGGGGATTGATTCCCTGCGGGTTCTTATATGCCGCACAAATCAAAGCAGCCGCTACAGGGGATTTGTGGAAAGGGGCCATGACGATGTTGGCTTTTGGGTTAGGTACGCTCCCTTCTATGCTGGGCATTGGCCTTTCGACTGCTGGAATGAGTGCAAACCGACGGAGTCAGCTCTTTCGGATGGGGGGATGGGTCATGCTTACCATTGGTGTCCTTACCCTTTTGCGATCGAGTGAGATGGTGGACTATACCGGACACGCGGCGTTGATACTACTGATGTTGGCGCTCGGCGCTCGTCCCGTGAGTCGAATCTGGCCTTGGTTGCTGGTTTACCGTCGTGCCTTGGGAGTAGGAGCTTTCCTTCTGTCTCTCACGCACATGGCTCACATGCTAGACCATACCTTTTCATGGCATCTAGAATCCGTTCAGTTTCTGCTACCGTCCCAACAGATTGGCGCTTGGACAGGTATTCTTGCTCTGGTCCTCATGACTCCTGTTGCTTTGACCAGTTTTGATGCAATGGTACAGCACTTGGGCAAGTATTGGCGGTGGATTCATAAACTGGCTATTCCCGTTCTCCTTCTTGCAGTCAGTCATACCGTTTTGATGGGTTCGCATTACCTGGGTAAATTAGACTGGTCGATCGCCAACCAACTGCAAACTGGAGTTGCGATCGCTCTTACAGTAGGCATTTTCTTGATTCGCTGGCGTTGGGTTTGGTCGCTGTTTTCTCTGGAGAAATTTTATGTCTCGTCTCGCTAAGCGCTATCTGCTTCTGACTTGGATACTGCTACTACCACCCTCGATCGCTCCAGCAGCAGCCCACAACATTAAAGTCTCTAGCGATGTTGCGGCCACATTTCATATTGAACCCAACCACAATCCTAAAGCAGGGGAACCTTCCCAGGCTTGGTTTGCCCTAACCCATAAAGGAGGAACTATCATTCCATTGACACAGTGTGATTGCAAACTAGCCGTTCGAGCAGAACCTCATCAGAAAGAAAAAACTCCGCTATTAGAGCCAGCGCTCAAACCTCTCTCTACAGAGCAGTACCAGGGAATCCCCAGTGCCGATATTATCTTTCCCAAATCTGGCGAATACGCACTAGAAATCAGGGGCAGACCTAAAGCAGGGGCAAAATTTCAACCCTTTAAGCTCAGCTATACCGTCACAGCTGTTGCTGGAAGGTCATGGAACTCTCAACCTTCTATCGATCGCGATCGTCAGGCCGTGCAAAAAAGTAAGAAATCAGGTAATGCACCCAACCCCTCATCCTTCTTTCTTGCAATACCCATTGCAATACTCTTTGGTCTTGGCGCATTAGGGGTGCTTCAATATTTACGCAAGTCAAAGTAATATTCATGCATCAGACGGACCAAAGCCACACCTAAAAGATCGAGGTTGCAGATGCTCCAGTTCATTCACGCGCTCAAACGATTGTGCCCAGGATTGATGGGCGTAAGTTTAATGGGGATAGTAACCCTACCCGCTCAGGCTATTATAGATGTAACTAACTCTCTAGAATTACTGGGCAACCCTACTAAAACACAGTATGCCGCTCATCCTTACGCCCGCAATGTTTGGGATATGGAAGTGGAGGGAAACCGAGTTTTATTTGGGCAGTGGCAATAGCTCAAATAAAGGTCCTAGCCCCAATGCAGGTCCTGCTCATATCTATTATTTTGATACCACCACCCAGAAATTTACAGACACCTTTACAACCAATGACGAACAAGTCGATCGCTTCGTTCGGTTGCAAAATACGCTCTATATTCCAGGCCACGATCCCAGGGGGTCAGATCCGGCCAGCATTTATCGCCTTGGTACCGGTGGAAACTGGTCGCGCATTGCTATAGATGGTGTTCATATCTACGATCTACAGGAATTCGATCGCTCTATCTGGGTTGGACGCGGTATTTTTGCTTATGAAAGAAATGCCTTGATTTCGGCAAATCTACCCAATTTTTTGAGCGATCGGCCTAGTTGGAACTATCTTCCCATCCCTTCTGTGGTCCAAACCACCTCTCGAATTTACCATTTCTTTCAAATTGGTAAAACCTTACTGGCTGCTGGCGCACCACTTTTAGGAAACGATCGCCCTGGTTTTTTTGAATACTTCCCAACTCTCAATAAATGGTTGCAAGTTACCAATGCCAAACGCTTTTTCCCAGGAGCCCCTGCATCCATTACCCCCGATCGCTACACTATTCGGCGGGATGCTGTCCTACACCGAAACCTGCTCTATATCGGTTCTGCAATCCATAACGACCATCACTATTATCCGATCGGCTTATATCGGGCCTTTAGTGCGAATTATGTAAAACAAATTCCCTTAGAGGCTGGCTTTCTGCCCTGGGATGTGATGGTACGCAACCAGACTGCATATGTTTTGAGCGCGCGCCAAAAAGCACCCAATCAGTTCGTCATTCGCGTTCAGAAATCGGTTGATTTGCGGCATTGGAATACCGTATTGGAATTTACTCGCCCTTCCTTTGCGCGCTCTTTTGAATACTTTAAAGGAAATTTTTATTTTGGCATGGGTGTTGAATGGGAAGATGAGACTCAAACATCCAACTTTACATTTTTAGGATCGCCAGAGGAGTCTGGCAATATTTATCGAATCAGCGACAAGTCGATCGAACCTGCTGTGTTAAAGAAAAAATAGAAAGGAGAGAATATTAGGATCTCTGACCTTTAAAATAGCTGATGTGGATCTACGCCAAGTTCGCGTAGTTTTTCGGCGAATCTCGCTGATTTTTGGGCTTCAGCATCTGCGCGTTGTGCCTCTATTTCTGCACGTTGTGTCTCTGCTTGTGCACGTTGTGCCTCTATTTCTGCACGTTGTGTCTCTGCTTGTGCACGTTGCGTCTCTGCTTGTGCGCGTCGTATTTCAACTTCAGCAGCTTCGGCGGTGTCGGTACAAGTTGACCGTCGTAGGTAAAGTAGCGGAGTTTATCCTGGTTAATGCCAAGATAAAGCCCTAGTTCTTCGCTCCAGCGCCAACCTCGGTCATCAGTGACAATGGACTGGTAGGTATTTCCAATCAAACGAAACCCTTCAAATTCCAAGGTATCGGGTGAAAACCAGAAGTATTCTGGGGTACGGAATCGGTCTTGATAAAGGTTTTTCTTGAGGGTGCGATCGATGGAGGCCGTTGATTCAGAGAGTAGTTCGACAATCAAGTTTGGATAGCGCCCTTCTTCTTCCCACACAACCCAAGATGGCCGAGGAGTTCGGGTAGTTGGCTTAACGAAAAAAAAGTCGGGGCCTCGAATTCACGGTTACGCAGTTGTTGAAGGCTAAAGTAAATGGTTAGGTTGGCACCGATAAAGAAGTCGTCTCTGTCACGCCACAGCCACTCTAGGCAACTGACCAAGAGCGCGAGCTGAGAATAGTGCAGGGAACTTTCCATCTCAGGCTCGTCACTTAGGAGTAAGGATGCGTCCGGCATCCGTGTTGCAAATTGTTCTGCCGTGAGATACATAAGAATAGATCTTCAAGGAGCGAGATCGTTACAACCATAGCAATAAAACCATGTTAACACTCCCGTGAAATAAACCTTGTCGTGGCAAATGGCCACCCGCCACTACAGGATGCTGCATTTCAGATCGCTCAGGAACGCAATATAAACGAGGCGATCGCAACCTCCTATCCCGCACACTCTTGGATCAGACTCGCGACCAATCCGGTCCATCCGGTTTGATGGCTTGCACCAATTCCAGCCCCATTATCCCCATGAAAATATTCATAGAACAAAATGAGGTTTTGCCAGTGCGGATCTGTTTGAAACATCTCCGTATCCCCATAAACCGGACGTTTTCCTAGAGCATCCGGCTGGAATAGACCGATCAGCCGCTGCGATAACACCTTGGCCACTTGTGCCAGCGTCATCCACTGCCCCGAACCCGTCGGACATTCAATCTTAAAGTCATCCCCTAAATAGTCATGAAAGTGTTGAAGTGACTCAATGAGGAGGTAATTCACAGGCATCCAAATGGGACCACGCCAGTTAGAATTGCCGCCAAATAGCCCCGTACTAGATTCTGCTGGCTCGTAGTCCACGCGATAGCTATTGCGATCGACGTTGAAAATAAAGGGATTTTCGGCATGGTACCTGGATAAGGCCCGAATCCCGTAGGGGCTTAAGAATTCCGTTTCATCGACATTTGCAAAATGCGGCGGAGGCGATCAGGATCGGCGATCGCCAGCATTCGATTCCCTCCCACACCTGGAATCCTCAACGCACCCAAATCGTCAACCAATTTGGGCCGATTCTCTAAAAACCAGTCCAGACGCTCTTTGAAGCCCTTTAAGCGCTCCAGCCGATCGGGTTTCAGCATCATGACCGCAAATAATGGAATCAACCCCACAATAGATCGCACTTTCAAGCGTTGAGCAGTTCCGTCGGGAAACCTCAACACATCGTAGAAAAAGCCATCGGTGTCATCCCACAGATCGTCGTTGTCGATGCCAATTCTGTCCATTGCATCAGCAATGTAAATGAAATGCTCAAAGAACTTAGTGGCAATGTCTTCATAAACGGGGTTTTCCATGGCCAACTCTAAGGAAATCGTCAGCATGTTGAGGGCATACATTGCCATCCAACTCGTACCGTCCGACTGTTCTAAAGAGCCACCCGTTGGCAGCGGAGCGCTGCGATCGAAGACGCCAATATTATCCAATCCTAGAAATCCGCCTTCAAACACGTTGTTCCCTTCTGGGTCTTTCCGATTCACCCACCAAGTAAAGTTCAGCAACAGTTTTTGAAACACCCGTTCCAAAAAAAGGCGATCGCCTTTCCCCGTGCGATCGCGTTCGATGCAGTAAATCCGCCAAGTCGCCCAGGCATGAACGGGTGGATTCACATCTCCAAACGCCCACTCGTAGGCCGCTAATTGACCGTTGGGGTGCATGTACCACTCCCGCGTCATCACATTGAGTTGAGCTTTAGCAAACTCGATGTCAAGCAACGCCAAAGGAACGGTGTGAAAGGCTAAATCCCAAGCTGCAAACCACGGATACTCCCACTTGTCAGGCATTGAGAGGACATCGATCGCATCTAAATGCTTCCAATGCCGATTCCGTCCCTTTGTCCGTTCGGGCGGGGGGGCGATCGTCGCGGGGTCCCCATTGAGCCACTCCTCAACCGCGTATCGGTAATATTGCTTGCTCCAGAGCATTCCGGCAAACGCCTGACGCTGAATTGCCCGTTGTGCATCACTAGCCACTGGCAGTAAATCTGCATAAAACTGATCCGCCTCTTGGATGCGGGTTTGGAGAGTGGCATCAAACCCATCTCCAAAAGTTGCATTGGGAGACTGAGACAGGTTCAAAGAAATGGTTTGAGAGCCCTTTGCGGGAATGTTGAGGACATAGTGCGCGGCAGCTTTCGTCCCTACCTGAGCGGGATTGACAGCGCTTTCGTCCCCCTCTACGACAAATCGCTGAAAGCTATCTTTGACATAAGGCGATGTATTGTCAAGGTCAAAGACGCATTTGGTATTAGTCTCGTTTTCCGTAAATAGCAGAGGAACGGAGGACTGTCCTGCGGGAGCCTTGCAAGACAAGTAGTAACTGCCTAATTTAGGATGGGTTGCCTCTATCGTATGGTCGGACAATGCCTTGATTTGGGGTTTTTGCTGGTTGTGGTCCCAAGACCAAGTGTTCCGAAACCACAGAGTAGGCAGAATCTGTAGCGTTTTTGCCTCTAGGCCCCGATTGAACACCGTAATCTGAATCAAGATTTCATGGGTTGATGCTTTGGCGTATTCAATCTGCACGTCAAAGTAACGGTTTTCTTTAAAAACACCTGTATCGAGCAGTTCGTATTCTGGCTCCGTCCGCGATCGCCGTTTATTTTCTGCCACAATCTCGTCGTAGGGATACGCTTTGTGTGGATATTTGTAGAGATATTTCATGTAGGAATGGGTTGGCGTGTTGTCGAGATAAAAGTAATATTCCTTAACATCTTCGCCGTGATTTCCTTCAGATCCCGTTAACCCAAATAGACGTTCTTTCAGAATGGGATCGTTTTCATTCCAAAGCGCGATCGCAAAACACAACTGTTGCTGGTTATCGGAAATTCCAGCAATCCCATCTTCTCCCCACCGATAGGCTCGCGATCGTGCTCGATCGTGAGAAAAGAAATCCCAAGCCGTACCGTCGGCACTATAGTCCTCGCGGACTGTTCCCCATTGACGTTCGCAAGATACGGACCCCATTTTTTCCAAGGAATATTCTGGCGGTGCGTGTCTTCTAAGCGTTGAGATTCTGCATTCATAATTAAAATTCCCCCAAAAAATAAGCTGTTACATAACCCTTCAAGTGCAACAGACTCTAACAGTTTATAAAACAATCTTGAGAATTTTGGAAAAAAAGCCGAAACACCATAAGCTAAACCAGTATCTGTCGCAAAAATAGCAGCAGGTTAGATGCGGGGGTGCTTATTTGACCCGTGTGATTCAAAGCACGGATTAAACGCAGTTGTGAAACATACTGAATTGGAGTTCAACATGCCTCTTCTTACACGATGTATTGCAGAATTTATTGGGACCTTTTGGTTGGTCCTAGGCGGATGCGGTAGCGCGGTATTTGCAGCAGTCTTTGCCGCAGAACTAGGCACCACCAAAACTCCATTTTCCTTAGGAATTGCTTTTGTGGGTGTTTCTCTTGCCTTTGGCTTAACAGTTTTAACAATGGCTTACGCCATTGGTCACATTTCAGGTTGCCATCTCAACCCAGCCGTTTCTTTTGGCCTGTGGGCAGGGAAACGTTTTCCTGCCTCTGAGTTATTACCTTATATTGCTTCTCAAGTGATTGGAGCAACTGTTGGCGGTGGCATCATTTATCTCATTGCTAGCGGCAAACCCGGATTTACACTTAGTGGTACGAATCCTCTAGCCACTAATGGATTTGAGGCTCATTCACCTGGCGGTTATTCCTTGTTTGCTTGTTTGATCGCTGAAGTCGTATTGACATTTATGTTTTTGACGATCATCTTGGGTGCTACTGATTCCCGCGCACCTCAAGGATTTGCCCCAGTTGCCATTGGATTGGGTCTCACCCTCATTCACCTCATTAGTATTCCCATCACAAACACTTCGGTGAATCCTGCCCGCAGTACAGGCGTTGCCATCTTTGCCGGACCAGAACTGTTTAGCCAAGTCTGGTTATTTTGGGTCGCTCCCATTTTAGGGGCCGTTCTTGCTGGCTACTTTTACAACGCTTTTTTCGGTGTAGTAGACACTGTGAAAGTGAACGAAGAACAAGTGGCAGCAAGGTTCTAACACTTTAAACCTTGTTTTGTCAGCATGCAAAACATCTAACTTGAATTGCCTAGTTAAGTGATGCATCCCATCAATAAAAGGAGAGGCTTAATAAGCCTCTCCTTTTATTATTTTTTGTGCTTTCAATACTCCGCTCTCTTACAAAAAACGCTGCACCTTTGGGTGCAGCGTTAAGGCAAAACTTAGAGTTTTTATGACTTAGGCTTCTTCGGGCGAAATCCGACCGTAGAAAACACCTTGAATTCTTACATCTTTGGGTTCGTGAGCACCCATGTCGCTATCAGAAGGCTGGTCCGCTTCAAAGGTTCCGGCAACCTCTCCCGTGCGGCCATCAACCTTAGCAACCTGCATGGAAATATTACCCTTACCAACAATGAAGCGCTTCACATTAGCACGAAGAATTTCATCATCTTCAGCAACAGCAGGGCGAGCCACAGTGTTGTCATAGCCCGTGGTCAACCCCCGACCCTTAGGATCCAAGAAATTTGAAGTCCGGTAAGACGGCACTTCATAAGAGCCTTGAAAATCCGTTGAAGTATTGATAGTCGTTAAACCACCTTGCGTCGAAGCAACCAAACCCTTCAGCGTGAAGAGCATGGGCACCAATTCTCCATCCGATAGCTTCACTGTGATGGCCTGGAATCCATACCATCTTCTTCGTAGAAGGTTAAGCCACCGTCTTTGCTGGGCTTGAGCGCTCCGGTCACGCCCTCTAAAGAGGTTGTTAAACGGGTCATAATTTTGCTAGGCACAAACTCCGCTTCACGGCGGGCGTTTTTCGGCTCTTCTTTGACGTAAATGTTGATAGGCTCTAGACATAAATCGGACAGCACATAGTTTTGCCCCGACTCCAGTGGGAAGGAACCCCGAGTCGTTTCGCCCAGGGTTTGGCACTTATTAGCCAAACCAGTACCCCGAATGTCTTCGTAGGTAAGGCTGGTGCGACTTTGAGCCCAAGCATTGCCACTGAAGGGCAGAACCGTCAGGAAAACGGCACACAGTGCAATGATGAAAGCACGAAATCTCATTGATCACCCTCGATATCAAAAGTATATAAAAGCCTGCAAGTGCAGGATTGAGAACGTTAGCCCTGATGAAATCTAAAGTTGAAGGAGTTTTGACTTAGAGCCAATGATGACAATCTCACTCTTCGCATTCAGTGTCGTCCAATTGATTAAGAGGTTACAGGGCAAACCTAAACTCTTTTAAACAAAACTGAATGCAAAGGATAGGGCGTATGAAATATCATCTCAGAAATTCAGGTTCAAAAGACGTTGCTACTCTCAAAAAGGCCCAGATTGGTACACTTTGACTGGGATGTAGAAACGCCACGTTAAGCTATCCCGTTTATTTCAAGTCATGAATATCAAATTGTTAAGAGACATCACAAAAATAAGCTGTACTCTCTTCTCAAGCATTTTAAGGGGTTTGGGACATGAATATTGCTAAGACTTTTTTAATTGGCACGATCCAAGTCTATCGATCGCTCATTTCGCCTTTATTCCCACCCAGTTGCCGCTATCAACCCACTTGTTCCGCCTATGCAATGGAGGCAATCGCACAGCACGGAGCGGTTTTGGGCAGTTGGATGGCAGTCAAGCGGATTTTGCGATGTCACCCTTGGAGTGCTGGAGGATACGATCCGGTTCCGCCCCACCGCCATCCATGAGGTGCTAGAATAGCGAGGTTGACTATATTCTCAGCGTCAGAGTTACAATGGCTTGCCCTAAAAAGAAAACATCAAAATCCAAACGCGATCAACGTCGCGCCAACTGGAAACGCGAAGCTCATTTTGAAGCATTGAAAGCCATGTCTATGGGCAAATCCATTTTGACCGGACGGGCAACAGGGTTCTACTATCCTACTGAAGACGAAGACGAAGAGTCCTAAAGCACTGGGACTTTGCTAGGGTGAGGGTAAGATACCGCTGAGATTGAAAAGGCTTCGGTTATGGCTTTACCCCCAGCCCTCATTATTGGAACAGGTCGTTGGATTTGGTCTTCAATGTGGCATCTAATGGTGTCACAGTTAGCCCCACGTAATAACTCGGGTGAATACCAGCGGCCTGAAAGTCAGTTTAGGCAATCCATTTCTTCAGACAAAACCAGTCCGTTTCCCCCAGCATCAGATCGATACACGTTGATTGTGGGGGAGGGTTGTCCTTGGGCTCATCGCACGTTGGTGGTGCGTGCCTTGAAAGGATTGGAGAATGCGATCGCTGTCGTTAAAGTTTCTCCAGATGCAAATGCAGGTGGGTGGAGGTTTGACGTCTCCTTTGAAGGCTGTACGGCCTTACCAGAGCTTTATCAAAAAGCGCAGCCTAGGTACAGTGGCCGCAATACAGTACCTGTGTTGTGGGATGGTGAGACGAAAAGTATTGTCAATAATGAGAGTGCTGAAATTCTGGTGATGCTGAATGATGGGTTCAATGAATGGGCCGAACATCCCACCTTGAATCTTTATCCAGAAGACCTCCGATCTAGTATTGATGGGTGGAATGAAAAGATTTACCGCTATGTGAACAATGGGGTATATCGCTGTGGCTTTGCTCAAACCCAAGGCACTTATGAGTCTGCTTGTAAGGGTTTGTTTGAGACTTTAGATGAGCTGGATGGGGTATTGGAGACACGGCGCTATATTTGTGGCGATCGCGCCACGCTAGCAGATATACGGTTATTTACGACGTTGTTTCGGTTTGATGCGGTTTATTTTGGACTCTTCAAGTGCAATCTGCGACAAATCCAGAGCTATCCCAATCTTGGGCCTTATTTGCGGGATCTTTATCAATTGCCCGGAGTGGCCGAGACCTGCAATTTAGAGGCCGTCAAGCGAGACTATTACGGCAATTTATTCCCCCTGAACCCAGGGCAAATTATCCCGCTGGGACCAGACGCAATGAATTTTAGTCTGCCCCATCACCGCGATCGAATGGGTCAGACTGAAGTTGCATACTAGGGTGAACCTTAATTCCCTCAAGAAAAAAGCGATCGCGCCGTATCCACAGAAAAATATTGTGAATCTAACCCCTCTCCAGCCAATACTTGAAAGGGTGAATCTGGTTCTCCATAGCAATCCAACACTAATTCCGCACCGTCAAAATTGTGACAGCGGGTGTAATCATTAATGGTCACAACGGTCTTTAGGTCGGCTTGCGCGGCAGAAGCCAAACCATTTTCAGAATCTTCTAGCGCCAAACATTCATTCGGCGACCAACCCATTTTTTCCAGGACATACAGATAAATATCTGGGGCTGGTTTTTTGGCGGGTACTATATCCCCAGCTCCAATAATGTCGAACCATTCCAGACTTTCAACACCTAATGTATGTTCTAGAAGAACCGTAACGTTGGGGAGCGTGGTGGTGGTGGCGATCGCAGCCGTACCCCTTGTGTGCGAGCTTCATTTAACAACCGCTTGACCCCCGTGCGAAGCGGAATACCGCCTTGGGCCAGCAGTTCGCAGTAATGCTCCGTTTTGGCTGCATGGAGGTCAGCAATAAACGCATTCAAATCTTTGGGTGGTGAGAAATTGGGGTGATGCTGTGTCAGGTAATGGCGAATCCGTTCCTTGCCGCCCGTGATAGACAAAAGCTCTCCATAGAGGTCTACGGACCAGTTCCAGTCTAGTCCAGCATCATGAAATGCCTCATTGAAGGCTATACGGTGCCCATCGCGTTCCGTATCGGCCAGGTACCATCCACATCAAAATGAGAGCTTTCAGCATTCAAAAAGTCCACGCTACTGCTCTGTATTTTTGCCACAATGGCAAAACATGCAAGGGAAAAAAGTTTGGACTAGAACATATTTTTGACTAGAGTGCTTGAACAGACTGCACTTGGGCTTGTTTTTGAACCAAGTTCAGGAGATCTTGAGGATTGAAGGGTTTTGTTAAATAACCCGAGCAACCTACCATTCGCGCCCGCATCCGGTCAATAATCCCCTCTCGGCCCGTCAGCATAATGATGGGAACATGACGCAAAATCTCAAATTGACGAGCACGTCGACAAAGTTCGTATCCATCTATTTCAGGCATTTCAATGTCCATTAAAATGAGTGACGGCTGACAAGCGAGCAAAGTTGCGATCGCTTCAGACGGATTTAGGAAAGACATAACCTCGTAGCCCGATGGCTCTAGGGACATTCTGACAAATTGTTGGATGGTAGGGCTATCATCCACGCAAGCAACAACGGGAAGTTTTTGGGGCTCGGGGATGTGGTAAGGCTGAACCTCTAATCCACCGGATTCAAGCAATGGTTTTAGAGATGATGCTAATTCCAGCACATCTTTTGACAAACAATACGCCATTTCATAGAGCGTTAAGTTTTTATCTATAAAACGGCTGATATTTTCAAATTGTTCGCGGAGCCGACTGTCTGACCAAACAAGCTGAAGGCATCGATCTCGATCGACAATGCAAGGACGCTGAAACGGCGAGCTAAGAACATCTCTTGATTGAGTCCACCGTGTAATTTCATCTCGAACTGGCAAGATGACTTGTCGAAAAGGAACGGACAGCAGCAGTGGATCTAAGCCAATCGTCGGTTCGTATTTTAAGGAGGCTTGAGGAATGGCTAGAAACTGAACTAAAGCTTCCTGGGTTAGCACGCTCAGAGTCTGACGCACCCAACTCAATGGAAGTTGTTGGGATTGCCAATATTGATAGATGGCCTGATAGTCTGAAGAGAGATCTGAATTGAAGGATGAATTTAACCCAAGAGACTCTTTGTTGAGAATATAAATCAAGCGTTCTTGCACGCCCATCAAGCTGCCAGCAAAGTGAATCTGTCCACCGCCAAAATAGACACACCATTGAATGGAAGAGTCATTGGGATCTGCCATAATGAGCCGCCCAGAACGCTCTTCTGAGATGAACTTATGGATCACTTTGGCAGGAGAAAATTTTGTTTGTTCAGTGGGTTGGCCTGAAGGGCTGTTGGGGCTGTAGGTCATAGCTCATTGAACCAAAGGGGTGAAGAAAAAATTTAAGAAGGCATTCTCCTCAATATCGATGAGTCAACTCAGATTGCATAAACTCCTAAGCCTTCTATCTTAGGATGAACCGCTTAAGCTAAAAATCTTACCCGTATAAACACGTAATTTTTCGATCTTATGGTTCTCTACAGATTTTAAAGGTTTGTATAAACCCATTTCCCCTCAAACTCTAGCTTAAGCTCAATGGTTCTCACTTTAATATTGCATTCATGACCCTAAACCAAACTTTCCACACCTCAATTCCTCCATCATTAGGATGGCGAGGGGCTGTCCGCTTACAGTATGACCAAGTTCAAGCCAAAACCCGTTTAGCCTCCGCTTGGCATCAAGCACCGCTCAAGGTACAACGACCGTTTTATCCAGAGTCAGACTCCATTTGTCATACGGTATTAATTCATACAGCAGGCGGTATGGTGGGGGGCGATCGCCTCTCTTATCAAGTCAACTTAGCTCCAGAAGCGCGCGCGGTCATCACCACGGCTGCGGCCAGTAAAATCTATCGCAATCCAGAACAGGGGACAGAACAGACGATCGAACTCAACCTGGAATCAGATGCATATTTGGAATGGCTCCCCCAGGAAACGATTTTGTTTAATGCAGCGCAGTTTAAGCAAATCTTAAGGGTTAATTTAGCGCCAGGTGCGCGGTGGCTGGGATGGGATATTTATCGGTTGGGACGGACGGCACGGGGAGAGCGGTTTCTGGAGGGGCAATGGCGATCGCATACAGAAGTTTGGCAAGGGGATGTGCCGCTGTGGATTGACCGACAATGGTTACCAGGAAACGCAACCATTCTGGACCATCCCCACGGTTTGAATGGATGTTCTGTGGTAGGGACTTTGGCTTGGTTGGGTCAGTCTGTGGAGCGGGAGTTAATTCATGAGTTGCGATCGCTTTGGACTCAGGCAAACCTTCCGGGAGAGGTGGGAATTACTCGGTTGCAGCAGGGGTTGTTATGTCGGTATCGGGGACATTCCACGGCGGATGTGCGGCAATGGTTTACGCAAGTCTGGAATGATGTGCGATTCTATGCTTTAGGGCAAGTGGCCTGCCCTCCCAGAGTTTGGCAGATCTAATGAGGTTTCGGGATGCAACTTTCACCACAAGAGAAGGATAAGTTACTGATTTTTACGGCTGCGTTGCTGGCTGAACGGCGCAAGGCAAAGGGGTTGAAGTTGAATTATCCAGAGGCGATCGCTTATATCTCAGCGGCAATTATGGAGGGTGCCCGTGAGGGACGGACAGTGGCAGATCTGATGAGCTATGGGACGACGCTGTTGGGCCGCGATGATGTGATGGAGGGAATTCCTGAAATGATTCATGAGGTGCAGGTTGAGGCAACGTTTCCTGATGGAACGAAGTTGGTGACAGTTCATCTCCCGATTCGGTAGGCGATCGGGGAGGTGTGTTTTGGTGTACAACGAAAGGGGTTGCACTCGGCCCCCCCAACCCCCCCAAATTGGGGACTTAAGAGTAAGAATGGCTCAAAGTCCCCCAATTTGGGGGTTTAGGGGGCTTCAAGAAGTTTGCACCCCATCCAAAATGGTTCATTTAATGGGTGCGGACACCGTAAGGTCTGTGGGACGCGCTAATTGTCCTGCTTGATGTAACGATTGTTGGCTTTTGCTGGACGGGGGTAGGCGGTGTGGGGTAGAAATTGTTAAGAAATGCGATCTGCACAGGTCGTCCGATCCTTGAAAGCCGCATATTTTCGTTGACCTATGGAGGTGCCCCGTCCTGTAAGGGTTGTGGGCTTCCAAGGTTTGGAGTTTTCTTGATTTAAGGGTTGTTTTTGAGGTCAAAATTGACCTATGCGGATCTGAGGTTTAGGATTCTCTGCTGATATAGGGTCTACAGGGAAGCGGTTTCATCTCAATTCCCCGCAAGGGGACGGAAACATCAAATAGATGAGTTGAAGGACTTTTTGTTGCTCCACAGAAGTTTCATCTCAATTCCCCGCAAGGGGACGGAAACAAGGTAATCACTGGCGTTCCACTGTAACCTGCTTTTATCAGTTTCGGCTTAATTCCCCGCAAGGAAATGAAAACAAGGTGAATTCGGTTTTGTTGAACGGATCGCCAAGTCTAATGGTTTCAGCTTAATTCCTCGCGAGGGGATGGAAAATGAATTGCATCAAAAACCGATCATCACAATCTACCTGATCGCATCAATGAAGAGACATGCGATTTTAGGTGATTTCTAGCGAAGATTTTACCTTTTGCGCCGATATTGTTCCCTTCGGCTCCGCTCAGGGAGCAATATCT
>JAAURS010000372.1 GCA_012032135.1 Acaryochloridaceae cyanobacterium RU_4_10
CGTAGAGAACAGTACGAGAAAGGTTTGCCTTGACTAAATCGCAGGTATTCAGGTCGGCGCGAACCATATTGGCTTCACTTAAATCCGTCCAGCGCAGATCTTGCCCTAGGGGCGTGAGGTGATTGCCCTTCAGGCGCTGAACGGTAACGGTATCGGGAAAGCGATCGGCCAAAATTGTAGCAATTTGTCTGGTTTGGTCTAACTCGTCATTTTGGAAACGAATGAGGAGGTTGTGTTCTGTTGGATAATGTCGCTGGACCAAACGATAAGTTTGGGCGGGGGTTGGCGTAAATTCAACCCGCAGGGATTTATCTAACCAATCCGCCAAGGGAATGGCGCGATCCGCATCAAAATTATTGAACGACATCAAAATGTTGCCCTCTCGCTCCACGTCGAAAAAGCTGCCGATCAGCAAATGCAGCTTGCACCCCATACTGTGGCCCAACCCATAAATGGGCAAACCCCCTTGAAGGATTCGAGTCCGGTAGAGTTGCTCCAGGGTCGCCTCAAATTGGTTGAGCACTGAGGTGGCGATCGCTGATGGTCCAAGGTATTGATAAACGGCGTCGCGATGATGACATACCCTTGGGCTGCCAGGAACTCCAAGAGCTTGCCGTAGGAGAACTGAGGGGCCGCGCCAACAAATGCGCCACCCAAGAAATGAATGACTGCCACCGGACGCCGAGGCAATAACACCCAGTTTTGACCCACCGGACGCCAGTTCATGGGCTTCGATCCCGTTGTTTGAGGGGGCTGGGCGGACGATCGCTGCTCCAAGCCCACCAAGGTTGCCGCAGTGACAGTGATAAAATTCCTAGCCATTTCCGCCCGTTCTCCTCTGTAAACACAGGCGATCGACGGTTCATCCAAACGCTGACAGCCTTCATACAGCTATCTTGGCAGGACGGGCAGCAGAATTTTTGAGCGTGAATGGCGGTCTGAGTCCATTCAGGCGGGATCGGGTCAAATGCATTCACATTCATAAGATAGGCAATCTATCGCACTGCTTTATTGAACAGTGTATCCAGATAAACCCTAGCAGCACGGCGATCGCAGTCTCCATTCTGCATCAGAAATAAAGACAGTGCTGCGGAGAAAACCCGATCTTGATCCCAATCAGGATGGGATTCTAGATAGCCTTTCAAAGTTTCGTGGAGATCTTCGGGAATTTCGGCCAAAATGCTGATATTTGAAATCATGAGGGTGTGTCTTAAGCAAAGGATAAGAGAGGAGCAATAACCCCAACGTCCTTAAAACGTCGCTGTAATGGGGAGTTCAAAGGGCGTTGCAATCGGGGAACGGAGCACACGCGCAACACATTACCGCCCATCTGTCCCCCCGTAGGACCAGATAGACCTGTTGTCCGTCACCGACGCGCACAACTAACCTTGGAGCACTATTCTGCGCTATCTAGGGGGAGGGTTGTCAATAGGTGGGAACCCAGCTCCTCTGAAATCTCTCTCGCGATCGCCCACGCAAAAACAAGCATTTCCAGACTTTTTTGTAACATTGCTTAACAAACCTCTGGGGAATTTGAGTTATCCCCAAGTTATCCACAGAAGTGCTTTGAATGGCCATCCCATCCTATTGTTCTGTGGAAAACCATTTAAAACCTGTGGAAAATTAGCTCGAGACTGTGGAAAACCTTGGGAAAACCTTGGGAAAACCCCATCTCCTTTGATTTAAACCACCCTTAAGGTCAAAGGTCATTGATTCTTGATATAGCAGAGGGCTTTACATTCACCTTGCGAACGCAACCACTTGCCACTCAAAGGTTTGAGTGGCAAAGACGAGATCTGGATGTCTGGATTTAATAAGTTCTTCCAATTGGACTCAAAAAGAACAAGCTACCCTGGAAGCAGAAAACGTCTGGGCAGTATCCCAATAGGTGAGTCGAGAATGGCGCTACAGGATTTTGGCTTGATTGGTTTAGCTGTCATGGGGGCAAATCTTGCCCTCAACATTGAGAGCAGAGGATTTTCTGTTTCGGTTTACAACCGAACCAAGGAAGTGACGGATGAATTTATGGAAAAACGGGCGCAGGGGCGCAATCTCCACGCCACGTATTCCCCCGAACAATTTGTGGCGTCTCTTTCCCGTCCGCGCCGCATTTTGGTTATGGTCAAAGCGGGTGCTCCCGTAGATGCTGTTATTTCCCAGCTCAAGCCCATGCTTGAACCAGGGGATATCTTGATTGATGGCGGCAATTCGCTGTATGCAGACACCGTCCGCAGAACCCAAGAACTGGAAGCCACAGGGCTGCGGTTTATTGGGATGGGCGTGAGTGGCGGTGAGGAAGGAGCCCTGAAGGGACCGAGCCTGATGCCAGGTGGTACGGCAGAGGCTTACACGGCCCTGGAGCCGATTTTGACCAAGATTGCAGCGCAGGTCGATGATGGGCCTTGTGTGACTTACATTGGACCAGGAGGGGCCGGACATTACGTCAAAATGGTCCACAACGGCATTGAGTATGGCGATATGCAGCTCATTGCCGAAGCCTACGACCTGCTCAAAAACGTGGTGGGACTGAACCACCACCAACTTCAGGAGGTCTTCACCGCCTGGAATAAAACCGACGAGCTGGATTCATTTTTGATTAAGATTACGGCTCAAATTTTTGGCTATGTGGATCCAGACACCCATCAAGCTTTGGTGGAGTCGATCCTAGACGAAGCGGGTCAAAAAGGAACGGGGCGCTGGACGGTGATGAGCGCTCTGGAATTAGGGATTCCCATTCCCACGATGACGGCTGCCGTCAATGCCAGGATTGCCTCTTCTTACAAAGCCGAACGGATTGCCGCGTCAAAGCAGCTTCAAGGTCCAACGGCTCAATTGGAAGGCGATGCTAACGCATTTATCGATCGCGTTCGAGATGCGTTGTACTGTTCTAAAATTTGTTCCTACGCTCAAGGCATGGCTTTGCTGAGTGCTGCATCCAAGGAATATTCCTTCAACTTAAACCTGAGCGAAATTTCGCGGATTTGGAAGGGTGGATGCATTATCCAAGCTAGATTCTTGGGCAAAATCAAAAAGGCATTTGCAGACGATCCCGAGCTGTCCAATTTACTGCTTGCCCCTGAATTCAAGCAAACCATTTTAGACAGGCAAGCCGCTTGGCGAGAGGTGGTGGCCACTGGCAGCGAAGACTGGCATTCCGGTCCCAGCCTTTAGCGCGTCCTTGGATTACTTTGATACCTATCGGCGAGAACAATTGCCTCAAAATTTAACGCAGGCTCAGAGAGATCTGTTTGGATCTCATACCTACAAACGCGTCGATCGCGAGGGCGTCTTCCATACAGAATGGTCCACCGGTCCAGGAAGCCAAGGCTAGCGCACAATGAAGCGGCGCACGGCTAAAAAGCTACCCGTTAGGCCAATAAAGCTGCCAAAGGCCACCAAGGTTACTGGCAGCAAAATGGTCTGTAAGGGACTGAGCTGAAGGCCGTGTGCCAAAGATTTTAAGAAGGTCGGTTGGACGGCCAGCATTTGTTGCATAAACTGCCCTGCTGCCGCCATAAAGACAATCGCTATTCCGCTCCCCAGCAGACCCAGCGCCACACCCTGAAGCACAAACGGCAGATAAATCCAGGTTTTGGTTGCACCCACCAGTTGCATCACTTCAATTTCTTGGTGTCGGGTGACAACGATGAGACGAATGGTGGTATTAATGACGGCCAGGGCAGCGAGAGTTAACAGTCCGATTGCAAACCAACCCATCTGGGTGATTCCCCGATTGAGCTGAATGAGATTTTGCATGACCTCATTGAGGTAAGAGACACGATCCACCTCCGGTAAACTGCTTAACATCTGTGCGATCTGGGGAACCTTTTCCACACTTGAGGACTGAACCTTCAGCGAATCCACGAGAGGATTTTCGCCTAGGGCATCGGTGGCACCTTGCAGATCCGTTGCATTTAAATCGGAGAGCAACTTCTTCCAGGCATCGTCTCTATCAATGACCCGTACAGATGCAACATTGGGCAGTTGTCCAAACCGATCCTTCAGTCTGTCACCAGACAAGTTGGGTTTGAGATACACCGAAATTTCAAGTTGCGATCCCATTTGGTGCAACAATCCATTTACCTGCCAATTGGTTTGAAGGCTAATCCCAAATAAAAATAACAATACTGTGACGGTACTGATGGCGGCCCAGTTCATCCAACCCCCTCGTCGCAGACCAC
>JAAURS010000373.1 GCA_012032135.1 Acaryochloridaceae cyanobacterium RU_4_10
TACGGTGATTTCGCTGACGGTGTTCCAGGGTGCCGATATTCGCCGGATTGGCGAGATTCCTATCGGTCTGCCCCCTTTGCAACTGCCGACCTTTAGCCCCGCTCAGATGACCACGATGTTTGTTGATGGGGTGATGCTGGGGATGTTGGGTTGCATCGATACGCTGCTAACCGCTGTGGTGGCCGATAGTCTGACCCGCACGGAGCATAACTCGAATAAAGAATTGATTGGTCAAGGGATTGGCAATATCGTTTCGGGTCTGGTGGGTGGTTTGCCCGGTGCTGGAGCCACAATGGGGACGGTGGTCAATATCCAAACGGGAGCGACAACAGCCGTTTCGGGACTGACGCGGGCATTAGTGCTACTAACTGTGGTGTTGGGGGCGGCAAAGCTGACGCAACCCATTCCGATGGCAGTTTTGGCGGGGATTGCCCTGAAGGTGGGGATTGATATTCTCGACTGGAGTTTCTTGAAGCGATCGCACAAGGTCTCGCTCAAGGGTTCCATCATTATGTATGGCGTGTTGTTGTTGACCGTCTTTGTCGATTTGATCGTGGCCGTTGGGGTGGGCGTCTTTATTGCCAACATCCTGACCATCGATCGCTTGAGCGAGATGCAATCTTCCGAGGTTAAACTGATTTCCGACCTTGACGATGATGTCAGCCTCAGTAATGAAGACAAGCAACTGTTAGACAAAGCGAAAGGGCGCGTACTGCTGTTTTGCCTGAGCGGCCCCATGATTTTCGGTTTGTCTAAGGCGATCGCCCGCGAACACAATGCCATGAAAGAAGCGGATGCTTTGGTGGTGGATCTGTCTAGCGTACCTTCTATGGGTGTCACCGCCTCTCTCTCGATTGAAAACATGATTCGGGATGCCCACGATAAGGGACTCCAGGTTTATGTAGTCGGAGCCAGTCAAAAGATTGCCCAACGGTTGCAGAAGTTGGGTCTGTTCGACTTAATCCAACCCGAACATGTGATGCAAGATCGCACCGCAGCGTTGCAGAAAGCCGTCGATCGAGCCTCCTTCCAAGGTGTGCATGCGTAGCCACTGACGGCAAACCGCGATCGCAAAAAGCAACCGTATCCCAAACGACACCCGTCTGCGATCGGTTGCTTTTTGATAGCTAATTGTTTGTTTCCTCAGCCCTTTTATCAATTAAACCAATGATTTTAGACAATATTTTGACTCCTCTCGCGCTGAGTGGTAGCATCGCTGCCCTCTGGACTCCTATACCCTATTTGGCAACCGTTGAAGCAGACGATGCGCCTGTCATTTTATCGGGGGTTTTGCTGACGTTGGTCGTCATCTATCTTGCCAGTAAGCTGGGTGCAGAAGTTGCTAAACGTTTAGATTTTCCGCCCGTTCTGGGGGAATTGGTCGCTGGGGTAATTGTGGGCGTGTCGGCTTTACATCTGATGATTTTTCCCGAAGGCGGGCTATCGGCTGCTGATTCTGTCATCATGACGGCGCTCCAAGGCTTGAACCAGTTGTCGCCAGAGGCTATAACTCGGATTTTTGAGTCCCAGAGCGAAGTGATTTCAGTACTGGCTGAAATCGGTGTGATTATTCTGCTGTTTGAGATTGGTCTGGAGTCCGATCTGCGTCAGCTCAAAGAAGTCGGCATTCAAGCTACCGTCGTTGCCTGTGTTGGGGTTGCAGCACCGTTTGCTGCGGGTACGGCAGGATTGATGCTCCTCTTTCATGTGGCCGCTATTCCCGCAATTTTTGCGGGCGCGGCGTTAACGGCAACCAGTATTGGGATTACCTCAAAGGTATTGTCAGAGTTAGGTCAGCTCAAAGCAAAAGAAGGGCAAATTATTGTCGGAGCAGCGGTGATTGATGATGTACTGGGCATCATTGTCCTGGCGGTAGTTGCAAGTTTGGCGAAAACGGGCGAGATTGATGTGGCGAATGTAATTTACCTGATCGTCAGTGCTACTGCATTTTTGATCGGTTCCATTTTGCTGGGTGGGATTTTCAACAAAACGTTTGTAGCAATTGTTGAAACGCTCAAAACACGCGGAAATATCGTCATTCCAGCGTTTATCTTTGCTTTCTTTATGGCGTTTCTGGGCAATGCGATTCATCTTGAGGCGATTTTAGGAGCGTTTGCGGCGGGGTTGGTGTTGGATGAGACCGATGCCCGAAATGAGTTAGACGAATTGGTCAAACCGATCGCCGATTTACTGGTTCCCATTTTCTTTGTGACAGTGGGAGCACGGGCCGACTTGGGCGTGTTGAACCCAGCAGTGCCAGCGAATCGGGCCGGATTGTGGATTGCGGTCTTCTTGGTGCTGGTGGCCATTATCGGGAAATTGATCGCAGGCTGGGCCGTGTTTGGACAACCGGATATTAACTGCTGGGCCATCGGAGTGGGCATGATTCCTCGGGGCGAAGTGGGCTTAGTATTTGCGGGAATTGGCTCCGCTAGCGGTATTTTAGATAAGCCGTTGGAAGTGTCGATTATTATCATGGTGATTCTGACAACCTTCCTAGCACCGCCCTTTTTGCGGGTGGCCTTTGGTCAAGCGATGGAATCTAAGGCAGTGGAACCGACTAGCGAAGCATAATGCAGGTTAGGCCAATAGCGATCGCAGATAGAACTTCTGAAGTCAGCATGATAACTCAAATCGGAAATTTAGCCCTTGAATCCCACAGGGTAAACTAAAAGAGAACGCCAACCTCCAATAAAGTAATGGATGTAGATGCAGCAATAGAATGGTTAGACAGCCAGGTTTTGGCCGAAACAGGCAATCGCCTTACAGAATTGCAACGCATCCTTTCAATCCAGGTCTGGCAAGGGCGGACCTATGCTGAAATTGCCGATCGCTATGGTTGTACGGAAGGCCATGCCAAGGATATTGGGTCCGATTTGTGGAAATTGTTATCGGACGTATTGGGCGAGCGCATTACTAAAAGAATTTTCGGTTAACGCTCTCTCGCCATCTCCAAACACCCCTCGAACTCAAAGAAGTGTTTACTGAGCCACCCAACTTTGTGGGGCGGGCAGAAGCGATCGCCCATCTCAATACTTTGGCCCAACAAGGGGCTAAGGCGATTGTCATTCAAGGCGAAGGCGGACTTGGCAAAACCACCCTAGCCCAACATTATCTGCAATCCCAAGGATTTGAGATCGTTCTAGAGCTGTTGATGGCCAAAGAAATCCAGAACGTCACCCCCCGCCGAACGGGTCGTAGAAGAATGGCTCAAACATGACTTTCAAGAAGAACCTGGCCTCGCCTTTGGCATTACCCTAGAACGCCTCAAACGCCATCTGCGACGGCGACGGGTAGGGATTTTAATAGATAACTTAGAACCCGCTTTGGATGCCCAAGGTCAACTCATCCCAGACCATCGTAACTATGTGGAACTTCTGCGAATTCTAAGTGACGGACAGGGGCAAGGTGTCACTTTGATTACCAGTCGCGATCGCTTGTGCGAAGCCTCCGTCACGCTCCATCACTATCGCTTGCCGGGACTGGAGCGCTCGCCTTGGGAGCAGTTTTTTGGGCATCAGAAAATTCCCATTCACCATCCCACCCTAGCAGCCATGCACCATGCTTATGGGGGGAATGCTAAAGCGATGGGTATTCTGGCAGGAGCCATCCAGGCAGAATATGACAGCGATATGGAAAGTTACTGGCAGCAGAGCAACACCGAACTCCTTGCGCCTATCGATCTCAAAAATTTAGTAGACGGTCAACTCCATCGCCTTCAGAACCTCGCCCCCAATGCCTATCAATTATTTTGTCGGCTGGGTTGCTACCGCTATCAAGCTATTCCGACCGTTCCCCTGCAAGGTATATTGGCTCTCCTCTGGGATATTCCTCCTTCCCAACAACGACCCGCATTGGTTGCCTTACAGAATCGCTCCTTGCTCGAATCCTCTAAGGGGGAATATAGCCTGCATCCGGTCTTGCAAGAAGCTGCGATCGCACGGCTTAAGTCCAGTCCAGATTGGCAGACCAGTCATGAAGCCGCCGCACGCTTTTGGAGTGAGACGGTGTCCTCCATTGAATCCGATCGCGATGCCCTGAAAGCATTAGAATCCTTTTACCATTACCTCGCCATTCAGGATTGGGTTAAAGCAGGTCGAGTCATTCTGAAAAGCCGCCACAATCAATGGAAACAGTACCTATCTCTGGGTAGTACTTTATATCGG
>JAAURS010000047.1 GCA_012032135.1 Acaryochloridaceae cyanobacterium RU_4_10
AGTTGCTGCAACTGTTGACGTTCTTTATCCTCTAAATTCAAGGCTGGAGGGGATGATTTAGGCAAGTTTCTTGGCTCAGGTTAAGGGCATAATCAAGAGTAGCCTAACTTGTGCCTTCTTGTACTAGGACTATTGCAGGCGATCGCCACAGACTCACTCCCCCTTGGTGCACCCTAGCCGATCGCATCTACAATAGGGTCACCCTTGCCAATAGACCTATCGTGAATCCATCAGACCCCGCTAAGCTCCTCCTCATCGACGGCCATTCCCTAGCCTTTCGCTCCTACTATGCCTTTGCCAAAGGACGCGACGGCGGACTCCGCACCTCAACCGGAATCCCCACCAGCGTCTGCTTTGGATTCCTCAAAAGCCTAATCGAAGTCATTAACGCAGAACAGCCCGCATACCTAGCGATCGCCTTTGACCTGGGTGGTCCCACCTATCGCCACGACGCCGACGAAACCTACAAAGCAGGCCGTGCCGAAACCCCAGAAGATTTTATCCCAGACATCCAAAACCTTCAAGAACTACTCACCGCCCTCAACCTCCCCATCGTCATCGCTCCTGGCTACGAAGCCGATGACGTCATCGGCACCCTTGCCCGTCAAGCCAGCCAACAAGGATGGCACATCAAAATCGTCAGCGGCGATCGCGATCTCTTCCAACTCGTCGATGATGCGGGGACCGTGCGTATCCTGTATCTGAGCAGTGCCTACGGAGCACCGAGGGGTGCGATCGCTCAAGAATTTGGACCCGCAGAAGTCGTCACCAAACTTGGCATCCGTCCAGACCAAGTTGTGGATTACAAAGCCCTTTGCGGAGATAGCTCAGATAATATTCCTGGTGTCAAAGGCATTGGCCATAAAACTGCCGTCCAATTGCTCACCCAATACAACTCGCTAGAAGGGGTTTACGGAGCCTTGGAAAACATTAAAGGAGCCGTCCAAAAGAAGCTTGCCGAAGGTCGCAACGAAGCCCTGCATTCCCAGTACATGGCCCAAATCCACCTTGACGTGCCCCTTGATGTAAAAATACCAGACTTTCACCTGCAAGGATTTGACACCCAGAAAGTAACCCCAATTCTGGAAAAACTAGAATTCCAGTCTTTCCTCAAACAACTTCCCGCTCTCCAAAAACAGCTTGGTGGATCCGCCCAAGCAGAAGCCCAAACCCAAACGATCGCAGATGATGAAGACCTTTGGTTTTTTAGCGCCGCAGACACTGCCACACTTCCATCTATCTCTCCTCAAGTTATCGATACCTCTCAAAAACTTACCGAACTCGTCGAACAACTCAAACAACATACCAATCCTCAAACCCCCGTCTCCTGGGATACTGAAACTACCAGCCTCTCCCCTCGCGATGCTCAGCTCGTCGGAATTGGATGCTGTTGGGCAAATGATGAAAGTGCGATCGCCTACATTCCCATTAGCCATAGCAGCGGTTCCAACCTACCCTTGAATGAAGTCATCGAAGCCCTCCGACCCATCCTAGAAAGTCCAACCTATCCTAAAGCGCTCCAAAATGCTAAATTCGATCGCCTCGTCCTCAAATTTCAGGGCATCGAACTGGCTGGAGTCGTTTTTGATACCATGCTAGCCAGCTACGTCCTGAACCCAGAAGGCAGTCACAACCTCACCGACCTTTCTCAGCGCCACCTCGGCATCATAGCCCAAAGCTATACCCAACTCGTTCCCAAAGGCAAAACCATCGCCGATATTGCCATTCCACAGGTCGCTGAATATTGCGGGATGGATGCCTACACCACCTTCCAACTCGTTGAAAAACTCCAAGCCGCTCTAGCGCCCCACCCCAAACTTCTCAAACTACTCCTAGAAGTAGAACTTCCCCTCGAACCCGTCCTTGCCGACATGGAAACTAACGGCATCCGCATCGATCGCGGGTACTTGAATGTACTCTCCGCCCAACTAGAACGCGACCTCCAACGCCTCGAAACCGAAGGCTACGCACAAGCAGGCGAAACCTTTAACCTAGGCTCTCCCAAACAGCTCAGCGATATCTTATTTCAAAAGCTGGGCTTAGACGCCAAAAAGTCCCGTAAAACCAAACTCGGCTACTCCACCGATGCCGCCACTTTAGAAAAACTCCAAGGCGACCATCCCCTCGTCGATACCCTACTGGAATACCGCACCCTAGCCAAACTCAAATCCACCTACGTCGATGCCCTCCCCAACCTCGTCCGGCCCGACACTCAACGCGTCCACACCGACTTCAACCAAGCCATCACCGCCACCGGAAGGCTCTCCTCCTCCAACCCCAACCTGCAAAATATTCCCATTCGCACGGCATTCAGCCGTCAAATCCGCGCCGCCTTTATTCCAGAACCAGACTGGATGCTCGTCACCGCAGACTACTCCCAAATCGAACTGCGGATCCTAGCCCACCTCAGTGAAGAACCGCGCTTGCTGGACGCCTACCGCCAAAACCAAGACGTCCATACCCTCACCGCCCAACTTCTGTTAGAAAAAGACACCGTCACCTCAGAAGAACGTCGCCTTGCCAAAATCATTAACTTTGGCGTCATCTATGGCATGGGTGCCCAACGATTTTCCCGTGAAGCAGGCGTCAGCTTCAGCCAAGCCAAAACCTTCATCGATCGCTTCTACGAACGATACCCCGGTGTCTTTGCCTACCTCCAACGCATGGAACGGGAAGCGATCGCCCAAGGCTATGTTGAAACCATCTTGGGTCGCCGTCGTTATTTCCAATTTGAAAGCAGCAGCCTCAAACAACTTCAAGGTAAATCCCTGGATGAGATCGGGACCCTAGACCTTAACGCCCTTAAAATAACGACTTACGAACGCGGCCAACTGCGGGCCGCCGCCAATGCCCCCATCCAAGGCTCCAGCGCCGACCTCATCAAAATTGCAATGGTGCGCCTCCATCAGACGATCGCCCCCTACCACGCCAAACTCTTGCTGCAAGTTCACGATGAACTCGTTCTAGAAGTTCATCCTAAGGACTTAGATACTGTAAAACCCCTCATTCAATCCACCATGGAAAACGCATTAACCCTCAACGTCCCCCTCCTTGCCGAAGTACACACAGGCCCAAACTGGATGGAAGCCAAATAATCCCAAATTTTCAGCCTTGACAAAAAAATACCTGCTTTTCCGTCATTGGAAAAACAGGTATGGCTCATTGAGGTTTATCTCGTCTAACCGGAGTTAAGAGCGGCAGCCCCTATTGACTTCAACAAAACCTTTAGGATGCATTGGTTTGAGCCAAAAGCATCTCCTTGAGTTTCTCTAAGTCTTGTGCCCAACGGGGATCTGGCTGAAAAGATTCAGACTGTCCACCATTAGATACCGCTTGACCTTGCTGACGACCTTTGCCGCCGCTCTTTCCTCCACGCTTGTTTGCCGATTGTTGAGGCCCTTCTACAACGGGTGCACTCACTTCCTTCGCCTTGGGCAACGCTTTTTCAATCTTGAGCGTACTGTCCTTAAACGTGTGCCCGTTCAGCTTTGCAATCACCTCATCGGCCTGCTCTTCGGTTGTAACCGTCACAAATCCAAACCCCCGACATTTGCCAGTCTTGCGATCTGTCACAACCTTCGTTGAAGCAAAATCGCCCACTTCCTGCACAAACAAATCTTCTAGCTCTTGGCGGTCCAGCTCTTTGGGTAAATTTCCAATATAAAGACGGATGGACATGAGATAACCTCCAGATTAAAAACGAGAACACTCAAAACTCGCGAACCGACCCCCAAGCAAGGAACCAAGCCAGCAATGAACCTCTATCATGACGTCACCTCAGACATCGCCAAGGGAAAAGACACTATCCCCAGCGGGTATTGGCGATCGAAAAAAAATGGGAGTTGACTTGTCTCAGCGCGTTTGTGCCTAAGCTTGCACCGATCTGAGTCAGTTTCAACTCATCGGTCGTCATAACTAAATAAAAAGATCGTACTAACGGTGATATCTCATTCGAGTTGAGCCTAAGGTTGGGCACAGCACTCTTTAAGGTATCACGGTCTTTGACAAGATAGCACCTTAGATTTGAAAATAAGTAATGTTACCCAAGTAACGTTCGGGATTTTCAGAAAAACAGCCGCAATTGCGCGGCTGAAGAAATTTGCTGTGTTGGGAGGAGAAAACCTTGATACAAATACTTTGAAAGGAGTTAAAGTACCAATTTGCTTTCTTCTTGTTAAGAAATGTAACATAATTGTTCAGCAATTGCAACCTTTCTTTATTTTTTACGGAATAGGTAAGCGGGGTGCTGATAGGGTGGAGAAAGACATTCATGACGCAGGTGAGACTCAGGGCCAATGGACGATCGGCAAGTTGTGCGAGATGCAAAGCTAGAGGAGCTGGCGCGTTCGATCCCATTTTTTGAAGGGTTGCCCGAGGAATCGGTCAAGGCATCGTTGGCCCATGTGGTGACTAGAGAGCATCCTGCCCATCGAGTCGTTTTGTTAGAAAACGACTGGGGAAGCTCGGTTTACTTTATTTTGAGCGGCTGGGTAAAGATTCGGACGTACAATCTGGATGGCAAAGAGGTCACCCTCAATATTGTGGGGAGGGGGGAAGTGTTTGGAGAAATGGCTCCTTTGGATGAAGTGCCTCGTTCCACGGATGTCATTACGCTCACGCCAACGATGGTGGCCAATATGCCCGCCAATGATTTTGTCCATTTGCTTCACACGGAACCTCAGTCTGGGATTCATTTGGCCAAGTTAATGGCGAGACGATTGCGACAGGTCAACCGCAGGTTGCGGCTGCGCGAGTCCGATGCCACTTCAAGGGTTGCGGATATTTTGTTGTTTTTGGCAGAAGGACAAGGCACCCAAAAGACGACAGGGATTGAGATTCCCAATTTACCCCACCGCGAGCTGAGCAGTTTGAGTGGGATGGCTCGCGAAACAGTGACCCGTGTGTTAGGAAAGTTGGAGAAAAAGGGTCTGATCCAGAGAAGTTCTGATGCATTTCAAATTGTTGATATTGATGCCCTTGAGGATCTATTGGTCTAAATGAAGGATGCGTCTCACGTTCCGGGGTTAATCCCGCCTGACCCACACCATCCCAGGGCAATGGTGGAAACTGCATTTTTGGCCAGTACCAGCGCGTTACTGTGGCTGATCAATTTCTATTTCCCGATTGGCCCGTTGTTTCGGATGTTGTTTGCCCTACCTACGGCGATCGCGTATCTCCGGTGGGGGAAACGGGCCAGTTGGATGACCGCCATTGTAGCGGCCTTGCTGCTGGGCGTTCTGATGGGACCGCCTCGGAGCATTCAGTTTTTGATCCCCTATGGGTTTTTAGGGATTTTGCTGGGCGGGCTGTGGCGAGCGAAGGCCAGTTGGGCCGTGTCTATGGGATGGGGTCTGTTATTGCAAACCTTTGGACTCTTGTTTCAAACTGCATTAGTGTCTTTGTTGGTAGGAACCAATCTCTGGCTTTACCTCAACCAGCAGGTCCGGGGGTTACTGGGTTGGGGGTTTGAGAAACTTGGGATTTTGCTAGATCCCAGTCTGCAAACCGTCCAACTTGTCGCGCTTGGGATGATTGCGTTTCAGGCTTTGCTGTATTTACTGCTGGTTCATTTGGTTGCCTTGTTGTTGATGGAGCGCTTAGGCCATCCCATCCCAGCGCCCCCTGCTTGGCTACAGGCATTGTTGGATGAGGGATGATTGGGGTGCCTTATCCTGTGACTGACACGATCGGAGCCTACACTCAACTGGATTTGGCGCAGCAATGGCTCCAGCAGTATGAAGGCAAACGGCCTCTCTATGTCTGTGTCTTAGGCTTTACGGAGACCGGATTGATTCCTGGAATTTCTGCGGCAGGAGCCACCCCAGAGTCTCGGAAATATACGGCGATCGCGGATGCAGAATTTTTGGTCCAAGGCCCATCCCATTCCGCGCAATACCCACTGCCTCCCCTCCATCAAGGTGCATCGCCTGTGTTTATCACACGGGCCGTTTTGAGTGGGCAAGACATTCCTATTTGGCTATTTGATGCGGGGTTACCTGTTGCCCCTGCGGTGAAAGCAATCGATTTAGGGGGACAACCTGCAAGGTGTCTGAGTACGGGGGCAGCCCAAACACGGGAGACGGTAAAACAGTTATTTCAGCAGGGACTGCACTGGGGGACTGTTTTAGCAGAACGAGTCAAAGATGGATATTTGATTGTGTCTGAATGCGTCGTCGGCGGTACCACGACCGCTTTAGCCGTCTTGACTGGATTGGGGTTTAAGGCCCAAGGGAAAGTCAATAGCAGTTATCCCGTTTGCAATCACGATCGAAAATGGCAGCTCGTCTGTCAGGGACTCGCAGGCGTTCGAGAGACCGATCCCTGGCGTGTCTTAGCCGCCGTGGGCGATCCCATGCAGGCCGCGATCGCAGGTCTATTGCTTTCTGCTAGCCAACGGTGTGGGGTGTTGTTGGCCGGGGGCACTCAAATGCTGGCCGTCTATGCCCTTGCCCGAGCGATCGCCCATCAAGACAACATCGCTTGGAATCCCAGTCAAGTGATAGTAGGTACCACCCGATGGGTCGCAGAAGATCCGACTGGAGACACCATCGGACTAGCCGAAGAAATCGGTACAGTTCCCTTACTTGCCACACAGCTTAGTTTTGCTGCATCCCATTACCCGCAATTACGCGCCTACGAAGACGGATTCGTAAAAGAAGGGGTGGGAGCTGGGGGCTGCGCGATCGCCGCTCAACTTTACCAAGGCTGGGATCGCGTCCAACTTCTGGGAGCGATCGAAGCTTTATTGGCAGAGTACGAGCAATTTCATTGAAGGGCAGATTGTGTTAGATTTTTTTGCCGATCGCCCATCCAGCAGTGAAAAATCTACCCCTACAAACGGATGGGTACAATCCAATTTAGAACCCTAAAGGGATGGTATTAAAGGTTGAAATAAAATCGTTTCGTCGAAGCGTATCAAAAACAGAATCTCTTTGGACCATTTCTTTATATTCCAAAGGGTTTGCAGTATTTAAGTCGATCGCCTTTTTGAGGTTCTCAAGGGCCGGTTGAATAGCCCCTTGAGCTGCATAACAACGGGCGCGGTCATACCAGGCTGGATGATAGTCTGGCTTTAACGCGATGGTTCTATCGAAACTGGCGATCGCGTCTGTGGGTTGCCCCAGGTTGTAGAGTGCAAACCCGCGCCCGTACCAGGCTTCATAAAAATTGGGATTCAGCGCAAGCACCTTGTCATAACTGGCGATCGCTCTTCACTGCGGTCTAGTTTGAGGAGGGTGGTAGCACGGTTAAACCAGGCTTCGTAAAAACTGGGCGTTAGGGCTAAGGCTCGCTCGTAGTTCGCAATTGACTCTTCGTAGCGCTCTAAATTGAACAGTGCAACGCCTCGGTTGTACCAAGCATCTGGATCTGCGGGTTTAATAGAAAGGACTTCGTCGTAACTGGCGATCGCCTCTTCAGAGCGACCCAGTTGGTTCAGTACGATTCCTCGATTTAAGTGGGCGGGGAAATTAAGCACGGAAAAAGGTCTATCACTTTGTCATAGCTGGCGATCGCCGCTTCATAGCAACCCAAGCTAACAAAAGCGAGTCCTTTGTTAAACCAAGCTAAATCTAACTCTGGAAAAATCTCTAGCGCTTTGTCATAACTGGCAATCGCGTCTTCGTAACGACCCAGATTGCTCAGCGCGTTTCCTCTGCCGTACCACGCTTTGAGATAATCTGGCTTCAAATCTAAGGCAATGTTATGACTGGCAACCGCTTCTTCATAGCGACCTAAAAGACTCAACGCATTCCCGCGATTGTACCAAGTGGTCAGATGGTCGGGCTTTAGATCCAGAGCATTGTCAAAACTGGCGATCGCGTCTTCATAGCGACCCAAATGGTAGAGAGCCATCCCGCGACTATACCAAGCGGTATCATCACCCGGCTGTAATGCCAAGACTTTATCGAGCTTAGCGAGCTTGTTTTCATACTCATGTGCGGTTGAAAAAACAACAATTTCCTCACATGACGAGCTTTGATTTTGAAGCATCAGTCCCCCTTGACTAGAACAGCCATCTTGAATACCTGTCCCACTCTCAAATAAATCTGCACAAACGTTTGTCCATACTCTTTGATTAAAGCAGCCCTACTAATAGTAGGTCTATCCATCCTAAAATCCGTACGTCAAAACGCGCCCTCAAATGAGGGCGCGTTTTGAAACTTTTACTTTTAATACATAAGTGCAACGTAATGAGGCAAAATCGCGATAGACATAAACCTGGAGCACAAGGCTCAAGGGGTCGTTTCTGTATATTCCTTCATCAAGGTAATTTAGCTGTGCTTAATATTTTGTATCCTAAACATCAAAGGAGTACTGATTGACAGAATTTAACCGACGTTTAGTTTTTGCTTAACTAGAGCCAGCCTCAGCTTTTTTCTTTGTACTTTTGGCAGTTGTTGTTTTTGTTGTCCGCTTGGTTTTTGCAGTGGCTGTCTCCTTTGTGGTACTTTTGGCTGCACTTTTGGTTGTACCTTTGGCTGCCTTCTTAGCGCCCTTCTTGGTCCCTGCTTTAGCTTCAACCAATTGAATGGCTTCTTCTAGGGAAATATTCTCAACGGTTTTGTCTTCTGGAATGCTGGCGTTGACTTTACCGTACTTAATATAAGGACCATAGGGACCATCGTAAATATTGATGGGTTCGTCATCCTCAGGATGTTTGCCCAATTCTCGCAAAGCTGTTTTGGTACCCGTCCGCCGTCCCCGACCTGTTTTGGGTATAGCGAGAAGTTCTAACGCTCTTTCTAAGCCAATGGTGAACAGGCTATCTTCAGCCTTGAGAGAGCGGAAATCTTGGCCCCCTTTGCCTTGGTCGTGGACAATATAAGGACCAAATCGGCCCAGTCCTACTTTCACGGGGCGTTCTGTTTCAGGATGCGTTCCTAGAGTTCGGGGAAGAGCTAAAAGTTGGAGGGCTATCTCCAAGGTCACATCTTTTTGCTCCAGACCTTTAGGCAGAGAGGTGCGCTTAGGATTTTTTTGACCGGGCTGGGGTGCGTCCCCAAGCTGTACGTAAGGCCCATAAGTCCCCACCATCATATAGATGGGTTCTCCCGTTTCAGGATGAAACCCAATTTTTTCAGGGCCATCCACTTTTTGTTTGAGCAATATTTCAATCTGCTCGGGACTGATATCAGCAGGAGTCATATCCTTGGGCAGAGAGGCTTTGACGGCTGTACCGTCTTTATCTGCTTCGACGTAGGGGCCATAGCGACCAATACGGACTTTGGTGGTCAGGTCGGCTAGATCGATGGTTCGGGCTTCCAAGGCATCAATCCCTTCTTCCCTGGTTTTGACCTGATTTTCTAGACCTGCTTCACCTGAGAAAAAGGATTTGAGGTAGGGTAACCATTCGGCTTCACCTGTGGAAATATCATCCAGGGTTTGCTCCATCCGAGCGGTAAAGCCAACATCTACCAAGTCAGGGAAGTTTTTCTCCAGCAATGCCGTGACAGCAAAAGCGGTAAAGGTGGGCACCAGATTATTTGCTTGGCGCTGCACGTACCCGCGATCGATGATGGTGCCAATTACAGAAGCATAGGTGCTAGGTCTACCAATCCCTTCGCTTTCTAAGGTTTTGACCAAAGACGCATCGGTATACCGTGCGGGAGGTTGGGTTTCATGACCCACTGCCTCTAAGTCTTGACAAGTTGGGCGATCGCCTTGCTTGAGAGACGGCAGAATTACTTCTTGATCGTCGAGGGCTGCTTCGGGATCGTCGGATCCTTCCACGTAGGCTCTAAAGTAACCTGGAAAGTCAATGCGTTTTCCGCTGGCTCTAAACCCAGCGTCTTCTACAGTGAGTTGGACCGTAATGTGGGTTTGGCGCGCCTCGGCCATTTGGGTAGCGACGGTCCGCTTCCAGATCATGTCGTAGAGGGCCAGTTCTTGGGCTTTAAGTCCCGTTTCCTTAGGGGTGCGGAAGGGACTCCCTGCGGGACGAATCGCCTCGTGAGCTTCTTGAGCACCTTTAGATTTGGTGGTGTATTGGCGGGGTTCGGGGCTGAGGTACTCTTTGCCGTAAAGGGTTTCTACACAGTTGCGAGCTGCTGCGATCGCCTGTTCGGACAAATGCACGGAATCCGTTCGCATGTAGGTGATATAGCCTTGCTCGTAGAGACTTTGGGCAATCCGCATTGTTTCGCGGGCGGAAAGACGCAGTTTGCGGTTGGCTTCCTGCTGAAGGGTGGAGGTGGTGAAGGGAGGTGAGGGTTTGCGAGTAACGGGGCGCTCTTCAATGGCAGAAACCTGCCAAGGCTTATTGGTCAGGCGCTGTTGCAGGACGTTTGCTTCAGCTTCGTTCAACAGTCTGACTTGACGGCCTACAATCAACTCGCCTGTGTTTTCATCAAAGTCACTGCCCGTGGCCAAGCGCTGACCTTGGAGCAGGGTTAATTTTGCAGCAAAGGGAGTTTTGTCATGGGTTAAGGCAGCTTTAAGATCCCAGTAACTGGCTTGGCAAAACGCCCGTCGCTCGCGTTCTCGGCGCACTAACAACCGCACGGCAACGGACTGAACCCGACCTGCGGAAAGACTGGGGGCAATTTTTTTCCAGAGCAGGGGAGACAGCGTGTACCCCACCAGCCGATCCAGAATTCGGCGGGTTTCTTGGGCGCGTACGAGTCGTTGGTCTACTTCGCGGCATTGTTGCAAGGACGCTTTGATAGCTTCATCGGTGATTTCATGAAACACCATGCGCTTGATAGGCACTTTGGGTTGGAGCACCTGAATGAGATGCCAGCTAATGCTTTCTCCTTCCCGGTCTTCATCAGTGGCTAGGAGCAGTTCGTCAGCATCGGCTAAGGCTTCCTTTAATTCCTTTACAATTTTTTTCTTGTCCTTGGGGACCACATACAGCGGTTCAAAGTCTGAATTAACATTGACCCCAAGTTAGACCATTTTTCAGATTTCACCGCTGCCGGAATTTCACTGGCATCTCTGGGTAAATCGCGTACGTGTCCCATCGAAGCTTCTACCTGATAACTGGAGGGTAGAAAATTTCGGATGGTTCGGGCCTTGGTAGGCGACTCAACAATTACCAGTGTGGACATAATTGCAACAACGAAAGGAAAAACAAGATGCAGGCTTTGGCTTATCAGAAGAAACTATCGTTTGAGACAGCCCAATCCTTAAAGCATTGGGCGGATACTTTTACCAATGTAGGCTAAGAACAGCAGCGATCGACACTGCCGTCAAGATTTCCACTGCCAAAATCATACGTTTCTATAATCTATATCGAATCCTGTTATCGTGTTTAGTGGGTGTTGCGCGTTAAAATTCTCAACATGCCCCACCTCGCAGGATACGGCTCGTTTAGGCGCGGCTGCGAAATAATTTTGAGGCTTGTACGTCATTCACAGCATAACTATGGACTTTGCCAATCTCGGAAGCCAGCTTAATGCCGGAGCTATTTTGCCAGAAACGACCGTCATCCTGACGTTGCTGGTGGTTCTGGTTGGAGATCTAATACTCGGAAGGGCCTCAGCAAAGTGGACACCTTACGTGGCGATCGCAGGGTTATTGGTGGCTGTGGGTCTGCTGTGTTTGCAATGGGACCAACCCAATCCCATTTCGTTTCTGGGCAGTTTCAATGCCGATAACCTCAGTATTGTTTTTCGCGGCATCGTAGCTTTGTCCGCAGCCGTCACGGTTTTGATGTCGGTGCGCTACGTGGACCAAGCGGGGAGTGCCATTGGCGAATATATGAGTATCCTGTTGGCCGCTACGGTGGGGGGGATGTTTTTGTCGGGCGCTCAGGAACTGGTGATGATTTTTGTTTCCTTAGAGACCCTGAGTATTGCCTCCTATTTGATGACGGGATACATGAAGCGGGATCCGCGTTCCAATGAAGCAGCGCTTAAATATTTATTGATTGGGGCATCCAGTTCCGCCATTTTTCTCTACGGGTTGTCTTTACTCTACGGACTTTCTGGCGGACAAACGTACCTGGGGACCATTGCAACAGCTATAGGCAGCGGGTCTGAGAACGCATTGGCATTGGCGATCGCACTCGTGTTTGTAATTGCGGGGATCAGTTTCAAAATTGCGGCGGTTCCGTTTCACCAATGGACTCCAGACGTGTACGAGGGTTCTCCAACCCCTGTGGTGGCGTTTTTATCAGTGGGGTCTAAGGCAGCAGGGTTTGCATTGGCCATTCGGTTACTGACCCAAGCCTTCCCGATGCTGATTGAAGAATGGCATCTCATTTCACGGCATTGGCTATCCTCAGTATGATTTTGGGGAATGTGGTGGCGATTGCGCAGACCAGTATGAAGCGGATGTTGGCGTATTCTTCGATCGCGCAGGCTGGGTTTGTGATGATTGGAATGGTGGTGGGTACAGAAGCAGGGTACGCCAGTTTGGTGTTTTATCTGCTAATTTACCTGTTCATGAACTTGGGTGCGTTTGCTTGCGTCATTCTGTTCTCACTGCGGACTGGAACTGACCAAATCAGCGAATATGCAGGGCTCTATCAAAAAGATCCGTTCTTGACGTTGGCGTTGAGCATTTGCTTGTTGTCTCTGGGTGGGATTCCGCCGTTGGCTGGATTTTTTGGCAAGCTGTATCTGTTTTGGGCGGGTTGGCAAGCTGGCGCTTATGGTTTGGTAATTCTGGGTCTGATTACCAGTGTGGTATCCATCTATTACTACATCCGTGTGGTCAAGATGATGGTGGTGAAGGAAACTCAAGAAATGTCTGAGGTCGTAAAAAATTACCCGCAAATTAGCTGGCAACCTTTTGGGATGCGTCCCTTACAGGTGGGTGTAATTGCGGCGTTGATTTCTACTTCTCTGGCTGGAATTCTGTCTAATCCGCTTTTTACATTGGTTAATCACTCCGTCAGCGATGTGATGAAGCTTCAGGCAAGTAACGCAGTTGCGGTTTTAGAGGCCAAAGCAACGGAAGCAAAGTTAAAGCCTGTATCGGTTCTGGTTAATGCCTCTCAGAAAGTAGTCTCAAAGCTTTGAGTGATGCAGTTGGATAAATCTTGGGGGTAAATCTGCCATGATTGCTCAAACCGAGAAAAGAATATATACCGCTGAAGAGTATTTTGAACTCGAACTCGCCTCGGAAAGCCGTAGCGAATACCGCAATGTAGAGATTGTCCCGATGACGGGTGGCACCCCTGGACATAACAGAATTAGTGGAAATCTCTACATTGCATTGAGCATGGCTCTAAAACGTCAACCCTATGAGACCTTCCATATCGATCGGCGACTCTGGATTCCAGGTACCAATCTTTATACCTATCCTGATGTGATGGTGGTTTCTAAGCCGATAGAACTTCAAACGGGACGTAAAGACACCGTTGTCAGTCCCTGCTTCATTGGCGAAACATTATCTAGTTCAACCCAAAACTACGATCGCACTGAAAAATTTGCCGCCTACCGCACTATTCCGAGCTTCCAAGAATATCTCCTGATTGACCAATACCGAATTCACGTCGAGCATCATGTGAAAACTGCTGTGAATCAATGGCTGTTTTCAGAATATGACGAGCCAACTACGATGTTGTCTTTGAGAACGTTTGAGTTGCAAATCCAGATTGCTGACTTCTACGACAATATTGATTTAGATGTCTGAGGAGCTACCCAACAGTCTGCTTCTGGGTTTTAAGATTGCCTTGGTTATTTTGGTGAAGATAATAATACCAAAGTCGCGCAAACTGCTTGGCAAGATCGACCTTACTTTCTTTGATTGAATACATCCGCCGAGGACGACCTCTGCTTTCCATCTTCTGCCAGTAACAATCAAGCATCTCCTCATCCTCAAGAAACTTTAACGAAGCATATAGCAGCGTATCCGACAGACGATAGAGCGGATACTCAGTTTCAACATGACCGATCAGCTCAGTGCCGTAAGAACTTCCCTTTTTAGCAAAATTGCTAGTATATAGCATACAGCAACTTCCTTCTCTAAATAGACAGGGGGAGGATCTTGAAAGAAGCGATAGATATCTTGGAACTTCATATGCAATGGCTCAATGTTGTGATTAATTTTGATTAAAGGTAGACGGTCATAAAAACTCTAATTACACGCCTAAATCTTGGGTTTATTGAGAGCTATTTTCGTTGTCTCCAGAAACTGAGAAAGCGTAGTTTTTTGAGAAGGAATGAGTCCGCAAATCCCATAGTTCAATTTAACTGGAATTTTTGTGAGGATTGGACTGTAATTCAAAAAAGAATTTCTCAGTGCTGTCTGAATTCGAGTGGCAACATATTGGGCCTCCACTGACAGGAGTATTGGGTAGAATAATGCCAAACTCCTCGTCACCAGAGCGACAGACTAAATCCGAAGATCTATAAACGGAGTAACGTATAGTTTGAGCAGTACTATGCAAACATTTATCTGCGGCGACTTGCCCGTATTCATCATTATGTATGTCAGCAAGATTGAGGTTGGCCAAAATCAAAGAGATGGGCCGAGAGCCTTCTAAAGATTTGTACCATTCTTGATTTAAAAACCGATCGAAAGCTTTTTTGTTAAAGATTTGAGTCAAGTCATCTAGCAGCCCTTGTCGTCGATATTCTGCATTCCGATTGTTAGATCGCTTCAATAACTTTGAATAGTTGACGAGCTGAACGAATCGTACACCCAAAAAACTCCATAGAAATGGCTTAAGGATGTAATCAGTGAATCCCACAGCTAAGGCACGCTGAATGGAATCGCTGTCATTCAGGCTAGCGATCGCCACAATTGGAATGAGGTCTGCGTTAGGTAGTCTTCTGAGGATTTTGCAGCAAGTATAGCCATCCATTTCAGGCATAGACCAATCTAGTAAAACTAGGTCTGGACGAAATTTCAAATATTTATGGATGCACTCTTTACCATTTTTTGCTTCAATAACCTCATAACCTTGAGCTTCAACAATATGTCGCAATCTCGTACGGATAGCATCATCATCATCTGCAATTAGAACTAAGGTGAACACCCGCTGCTCTAAGCCTATTTTTGATGGTGAAGTGTCTTTCATCACTTCAGTTTCTCCATTCATATTCATCCTCTCAAACTCAAGAAAGACCGAGTATTGAGGATCGTCCGTTTGTTTTATTCCACGCTCTTTAGTTATTTGCATCACTTATGTTTCCATCACTTATGGAAGATCTTTACTTGAATCCAAAATAAGGCTAGAACGTGATTTTTTTGTGATGGATGTATATATATTGAAGGGAACTTTATTGGACTAAAAGATGAGGTTTAGAAATTCCATAGCCTTGTGCGTAGTCAAGTCCAATGACCTTCACTCGTTCTAAAATCTCGTCGTTTTCTACAAACTCTGCAATGACCTGCATACCCATTAGATGGCTAATACGGGTCATTGCCTCCACCATTGCTGTATCAATCGGATTATCTACGATGTTACGAATAAACTCGCCATCTATCTTTAGGTAATCCACAGGCAGATTTTTGAGATAGCTAAAGGAGCACATGCCACTGCCAAAATCATCTAGAGCAAAGCGGCAGCCTAACTGCTGGAGTTCTTTGATGAACTGGCTTGCTTTGGTCAAGTTAGCGATCGCTAAGGTTTCAGTAATTTCAAAACAAATCAGCGGCGGCGGAATTTGATGAAGCGCCAACTGCTCGTGTAAGAATTCAATAAACCGATCGTCATTGATGCTAGCCCCTGAAAGATTGATGGCATAGAGCGCATCGCATGACCTTTCTTGGCTTTGGCAACGCTTCCAAATCTCTTGGTAGTGCTCTCCCTGAGTTGCGAATAACGTCCGAATCACCCAGCGATCGATCAGGTGCATCAGGCCATAACGTTCGGCAGCTGGAATGAAGGCCATCGGCGGGATTAAATTTCCTCCCTCATCCCTCAAACGCAGTAAAACTTCGTAATGTTCGGCATTTTTCTCGGTAGAGGCAATCGCTGCAATAGGTTGAGAATAGAGGCAAAAACGATCTTCTTCCAACGCTTGTGTGATGCGAGTGACCCACTGCATTTCATCCCGCTGCTGCAATAATTCCCGATCGTCCGTTTGAAAAATATGGACCCGATTGCGCCCTTTATTTTTAGCGGTATAGCAAGCTGCATCCGCAGTACTTAAGATGTCAGAAAAACCCTCGCTATTCGCATCAATATTGATTAAGCCAATACTTGCCCCAATCTTAAACGTTCGCTCTTGCCAAACAAACCGAACCCCTTGGATACACTCTCGTATCTCATTGGCCACTCGAAGGGCTTGGGGTAAAGAACATTGATGAAGTAGAATCCCAAATTCATCTCCACCCAGTCGAGCTAAGGTATCGGTTTTACGGACTTGAGTCTGCAAAAGTGCTGTGATTTGGCACAAAAGTTTGTCGCCAGCGCCATGACCGCAGGTGTCATTCACAATCTTGAATTGATCTAAGTCTAGGTAGCAGAGAACGTGATTATGCCCTTGAGTCTGAGCACTTTTCACGGCTTGCTCAACACATCGTTCAAACTTTCGGCGATTGACCAATTGGGTTAAGGGATCGTGATTGGCTTGCCAGGATAGTTGTTTTGTTAAGGCACGGGTTTGAGTTACATCATGGAAGACCATCACGGCTCCAATCATGTTACCCTCGCGATCGCGAATGGGTGCTGCTGAGTCTTCAATCGGAATTTCGCGACCCTTGAGAGAAATTAAGACCGTATGGTGGTTCGCAAGTCCCACCACTTGACCTTCTCTTAGAGCTTTTTCTAATGGATTTTCAACGGGCTCGCGAGTTGTTTCATGGAGAATCTTCAACACTTTAACTAGCGGTAATCCATATGCCTCCTGGTGCAACCACCCCGTTAGAGCTTCCGCCACTGGGTTGAAATACAGAATTTGTCCCTTGGCATCCGTTGTGATGACCGCATCCCCAATGGAATGTAAGGTAACTTGAGCCCATTCTTTCTCTTGGAAGAGTTCCACTTCTCTGTGGCGAAGTGAGGCTTCTACGCGATCGCGGGCAGCGAGGTCGCGCCGGATTGCAGCCAGAGAAAACACAGTCATTCCAAGGGCTAACAAACCTACACTACTCAAAGGTGAGAGACTGAATGACTCCCGTTGAGCGCTTCAGTTTCTTTTTGTTGGAGTTGTTGCTGGACATCATCCATCAGTTCCTGGATGATGGCACTCATCCGATCCGTATGGGCTTTATCTTGGCCGCTTTGCACTACCTTCAAAGCAGCGACAACTCCTTTCCTTTGGCGCAACTGGATTGTAGCGTTGAGTTCAGATAATTGGGAGCGAATGAGGGACTCTAACGTCTTAAATTTTTCATGGGTCTGAGGCCGACCCTTGAGGATCGCGAGTAATGCTTCTGCATCTTTCTGAGTTTCTGAAACTCCTAAGTAATAAGACTCTAGATACTCCTGCCGACCTGTAATCAGATATCCCTGGTACCCAATTTTAGCCTCTTTAAGCTCAGCACATAAGTTGTGTAACTTTTCTAAAGTCTGATGGGTGCGGTTAACTTCTTGAATAACCAGGCTCAGTTGATGAATACTTCCAGAGGAGAGTATACCGACGATGCCCAGTAGGATTAAGCCCATACTGAAGCTGCCAACGATTTTATTTTGAATTGAAAGTTTCATCCTATCCCCCAGGCCGTCTTGCGGTTTCGTGCGAACGATCGTCGTTTTAAGGAATACCGAGCAACGGTTCAAATTTTGTCAGGAGCCTGTACGATTTCAACCCAAGGCGTTGTGTTTTTGCTTCAAAAGACCGTAGCAACATAGTCTCGATCTACAAACTGGTTGAAAGGCTAAAGGCTTGCTGATTCAGAGCCTTACTTAAGTCATCTAACATCCTTTGTCGTCGATACTCTGCATTGCAAATCGCCCATTCTTGAAGGGATTTAGTCTGCTTGACAAGCTGGGTAATTCTCTGTGAAAAACTATCCCATTGAATCGGTTTGGGGATATAGTCTGTTACGCCTAAGGTAAAGGCGCGCTGAAGGGAGTTGCTGTCATTTAGGCTTGTTAACATCACAATAGGGGTGCCGCCTGAATTGGGTAAGGTCCTAAGGTGTTGACAACAGGTATAGCCATCCATAACGGGCATCACGCAAATCTAGCAAACTAGATCTGGATGGAATTGGAGATAGTTACGAATACACTCTTGACCATTTTGAGCCTCAATGACTTCATAGCCCTGGTCTTCAAGAATATGACGTAACAGGATACGTGCTGCTTCATCATCGTCTGCAATGAGAACTAAAGTGCGTTTCTGCAGGATTATTTCTAGTTCTGAGTGCGGAGTATTTTGAATAGCGGTCTTTTCAGTGCCCATATCTAATTCTGGTTGTATTACGGAGTGGAAGTTTAGAGGAAGACATTCCTCTGAGCTATTTGAGGTGCCATCATAACTCAGAGAAATGCGGACGTTAAGACTTTAGTACTTGGCCTAAGCTGTCTCCGCAACTGGGTTAATACAACTGAAGATAAGGAGATAAATCCGCCTCCAGTCGTATTCGATTCCCCCTTTGGTATCGTGCCCAGTTATGGAATGTCTTAACTTAAATCTAAGGTAAAGCTGGAATGTGATTTTCTTGTGATAGCTGTACATATACTGATACATCTATCGAGGGGATGCGATCGACTGACTTTCAACTTGCTATGGCTATCTCAGATCTTGCACCTGTTGCGCCAACCGCCAGGAAATCAATTTCATGGCCCACAGCTTAAGTCCATTGAAATGGACTAAAAACCTTTCCCCGTCCTCTGAGCGAGGACTTTTGCTATGAGCCCGGAATTTATTCCAGGGCGGTGTTGAGCATCACAACTGAGAATGGCGCAAGATTTGAGTTGTCCTCAATCACCGTTGTCTTTCTGTTCCAAGGGTTGGGAATATCTATCTATGGCGCTATTTTTAGGCAGACCAATTCAAGAACTGTTTGATTTGCGCGACTAAGATTTGAG
>JAAURS010000374.1 GCA_012032135.1 Acaryochloridaceae cyanobacterium RU_4_10
GTATCGTCGTCTGAGCAAGGATTATGAGCGCTTAACGGAGATGAGTGAGGCCGCTATCTATGCGGTGATGACTCGATTGATGCTCAAGCGATTAGCCGCCTAAAGGTTTACTTTATAAATAGCCTCTTAATAGAAAAGATTATATAACTTTTTTGCTGAGAGGAATTACCTATTCAAGTCTAGAAAATTTTCAAGGCGCAATTTCGGATTTCAACCAAGTTATTCAACTGATGCCTAACTCTTTCGAAGCTTATTTTGGGCGTGGTTTAGCTTATCAGTATCAAAAGAACTATCGTCAAGCACTTTCGGATTATGACTATGCTCGGCGTCTTAAGACAAATTTTATTCAAAAAACTGGCAAAATCGAAATTCTCAAAAATATGGGCATTATCACTTATGAAGTGGGTTCTAAGGATGAAGCTTTGAGGCTATTTGAAAGAATTCATAAACATAAAGAAGGTAGAAATCATCTCAGTTCAAATTTTGCTTTAGCCGTAGCTTTAAGCGCTAAAGGCCAAAAACAAGAATCCTTTGAACTTGCAAAATCTGTGCTGAATTCAGATAAAGACTATTCCAGTGTTGATTTTCTCAAAAAGAAACAACTCTGGGGCAATCGATTTATAAATGATGCTCAAAAGTTTCTATCAAGGTCTGATATCAAAGCATTGATTCAGTAAACAAAAAATTTTGATTAGGCTGGATCTTAAGTGGGGATGGGTTGCTACGCTCCCGCATCATAGAGCTTTAGACCTGGTTGACTGACAAAAGCCTGAAACTCTTATAAATTCGTTTCTGAGGCCAGCGATTGAAATCGCTGGGTTTTATTAAATTCGCGATCCTTATCCATTCGTTAAATGGAACCGTGCCATCCACAGCCTCATAGGTGTGAACCTCATACTCTTGGTTTTCCATAACCTTCTTGTAGCCTGTGAGCTATAAAACTGGCGTTGAATCGATCCACTTGCGTTCCGATGAAAAATTGCATCGGACGCAAGCAGGTCATGTACTCGTTATTTAACCAAAGTTTTTACCTTAGCCATAATGCTTTCTGGATCCAACCCTTGATGGGGATACTGTTCCCACAAACCACCACACCCTTCCTTATGGGTACCAATATGAGCAAACTTAGGCGTCAACCCGCGCTCCAGCAACCAAGAGCCAAAGCGGCTTCCCAATCCTGTCTTGCGGTTGAACGCTTCAACAACCAGCACAAAGGGAGCAGCACCAACTTTTGCCATCATCGCTTCATCAATAACGTTTAACGTCGGTTTATTGATCAAACCCACGTTAATGCCTTCTTGATTGAGACGTTCCACGGCATCCGCAGCGCGGTAGAGAGCATCCCCAAAGCTGAACGAATGTAGCCCTGCGGTTCCTTCTCTAACTACTTCATCTTTGCCAGGAACAAAGGTGTAGTTGCCACCATAGAGATCGCCACCACTTGCATCCAAAATATTGGGTGTTTTGGAACGGGTGGAGAAGATAAATCGCATTCCAGGATTGTTGAAGACCGCTTTGACACAAGCTTTCATCTGCCCTGCATCGGCGGGGAAGTAGAGCTGGGTATCATAGCCATCATCGAGGCCGTTGTCGGCAAAGAAGTTATTGAGACCGAAGTGGCAGGTATTATCTGCATATCGTCGATGCCGGAGTGGGAGAAGTGACACAGCAAGTTAGAGTAGTTCAACCGCGCCATCGTGATTTCGGAAATACACATTTCCAGGAATGCCGCAAAGGTTGCAAAAATCCCTTGCTTCCCAGGTTGCATCCCAAATCCAGCAGCGGCAGAAATGTTGCCTCGCTCCATAATCCCAGACGGAATAAACACTTCTGGATGGGCATCGTGAATCTTTTTCAACCCGCAAGACCCTTCCAAATCGCTATCAATCACCAAAACATTGGCTTTGCGATCGCCCTCACTCATGCCATCCAGCACGGATACGACTGCATCACCAAACACGTTGCGATTGGAATCCCAGGTACTCCCCGAACCCACATAGGTGTAAGGATTTTTTGGGGCTTCAATGGCTTTGAGGTAGTTAACAGCATCCGTCAGACCGCGCTTTTCCAGGTAGCGATCGCCAATTTCACCGAAATCACATCATGACCGTGAGTAGAACCTTCGAGTCCTTCAATGCCAACGGACATGGGACGTTTGTTAACTACAGCTACCGGGCCAGGGGTATTCACGGCTTCGCAAATGCGGCGGTAGAGGTCGTCTAAATCTTCGCCATTGCCTTCAAGGATTTTGATGCCTTGTCCGGCGAGGGTTTTGGCGACGGTGTAGCCAGGGAGGTAGTTGGAAGGATGTCCGGCGATCGTGACATCGTTGTCGTCAATGATGAGTTTGACGTTGATGTGTTGGGCAACGGCCAGCCGTGCGGCTTCAGCATCGTTTCCTTCTTGTTGGGAGCCATCGGAACCGAGGCAGAAGACGGTTTTGCCAGGGTTTGCGATCGCCACACCATTCACATAAGGCCACATGTGACCCAAGCGACCGGAGCTAAATTTGACGCCTGGGGTAAAGTTCACCTCTGGGTGACCGGGGAGGTGAGAATGCGCCTCTCTATAATGAGCTAGTTTTTCGACGGGCAGGTCGCCGTGGAGGGCTGCCATTAAGTATTGGGTGGCGACGCGGTGTCCGGCTTCGTCGAAGAAGATGGGCACGTATTGTTCTGAGCTGCCTCGAAACAGGGCGTCCAAGATTGCAACTTCGGGGACGGTATCGTAAGGGCCACCCGTGTGACCGCCCACGCCTCGGGCTGCACCCGTTGCGGTGAAGAATACGATCGCATCGCGGCACAATTGAATATTGGCTTTCAGGATGGAGCGCTGTTCGTCGGTGAGGGTGGGGTTGGAGGCATCGAGCTTGAGGGGTTGGTATGCGCTGAGGTTAATTGGGAAGGGAAGGCTAGGACTCATCGGTTTTTCTCAAAGAATGTGGTAAATATTTGCACGAATGTGCACGAACTTGATTGAAAGAACGGTTTAATCGGTGATGCTGGATCAGTATAAACTCACAAACGTGCATTTTCAAGACCAAAAACGCAATTTCAGGAAAACTCAATTATGCTGACGGCGGAGCGGCGACAATTTATCTTAGAAATCCTGCACAAAGACAAGAAGGTGCTGTCTTCTGAACTCAGCGCTGATCTCAAGGTCTCTGAGGACACGATCCGCCGCGATCTGCGGGAATTGGCGGAGTCTGGTCTGTTGCAGCGGGTTCACGGTGGAGCATTGCTGAAGTCTCCAGCCACGGCCAGCTATGCCGATCGCCAGAAACAAGCGCCGAAGGAAAAAGAGGCGATCGCACGGGCGGCGGCAAAACTCGTCCGTCCGGGGCAGGTGGTGATTTTGGATGGGGGCACTACAACATTACAGGTGGCGCGGCAGTTACCCCAGGATTTGGAGGCGACGGTGGTGACCAATAGTCCGCCGATTGCGATCGCCTTAGCCGAACACCCGCATATTGAAGTGGTGATGTTAGGTGGGCAGCTTTATAAGAAGGCGTTGGTGAATGTGGGTGCGGCTACCGTTGAGGCGTTGGGGATGATTCGGGCAGATTTGTGCCTGTTGGGGGTTTGCAGTCTGCACCCAGAGGTGGGGATTAGCGTGCAGAATTTGAATGAGGCCCATGTGAAACGCGCCATGATCTCGCGATCGGCTGAAGTGGTGGGCTTGGCGACGGCAGCGAAGTTAGATACGGCGGCTTCTTTTGTGGTAGGGCCGATTCAAGCGTTAACGTATTTGGTGACAGCTTCAACGGTGGAGATTGATACGCTGACAGAATATAAAGATCTTGGGTTGACAGTCATTCGTGACGAGGATTTTTAAGCCGCCTCATCATCATTTCCCGCGTTCCGGCGATATAGTGCACGGTAACATTACAATCAAGCTTGTTAGTTCGATTGTCGCGGTTGAATATACAGTTAGCCATCTCAAATAACCATTATTATTCTCCACATGGCTAGAAATTCAGAATTCTCATCTTACGTCTTCATAAAGAACGATCTAGTAGTCCACCAACTTAACTTTGACCAGTAACGGTAGTGCTGCTAAACTTCTCAAAAATATGAGAGGAAATATGAGTCAGAAAAAGTACATCGTGGACTTGAGTGATGAAGAAATCCAAGAAT
>JAAURS010000048.1 GCA_012032135.1 Acaryochloridaceae cyanobacterium RU_4_10
CTTGAGTTCGGCAATGGTTTCTAGGGATCCAGGCTGTCGCGTTTCCAGCATTGCCAGGGCATGGAGCGGAATATCAGGCCGAGTCGTGGCATGGGTAGCGGGAGATAAATCGTCGGTGTTGGTTTCGCCGGGGACCTCAAAGACTGTAACGGTAATCGCTTCTGCTAATTTAGGACGGCTGGTGAACCACTCGGCATCAGCCCAGGACTGCATGACTTGCTGGGCATAAATTTGACCGCTCTCGGCTAATTCCTGTACGTCGTGAAACGCATCGTAAACCAAAAGCGTTTTGCTCAAGGCTTCGGCAGCGGTTTGGGCAATCCCAGTATCTTCCACCTGAATCAGATCGATCAGCGATCGCACGTTATATCCGCCCATCATCGTACCCAGTAGCTCCACAGCTTCCTGCGGCGAGATGAGAGGGCTGGTCGCAGTGCCTCGAGCGATCGCGCTCAGGAACCCCGCTTTGACGTAAGCGGCTTGGTCCACACCGGGAGGAATGCGATCTCGCAGGAGTTCCAATAATGTTTCTGCTTCACCAGCAGGGGGATTCTTTAATAGGTCGCATAAGTCTGCCGCTTGTTCTGCACTCAACGGTAACGGGGGAATTCTTAACGCAGCGCGCTCAGCCACATGTTGACGGTATGATTCCAGCATTTCTCTTAACTCTCTTTGGGCAGTCACTTATGATTCAATTACCAAGAATTGTGTAGCGAGACTGTATATTAACAGCAACTTATTGCATTCTAAGCTGAGTTCTGAGAGCCTCGCACAAACGGACTGTAGATAAGGTTAAAGTGACGAGTGTCCGAGTCAATCTTTGTCGTTGAGATTGGGTGGGAGTATTACCAAATTTGAATTTATGCGATTTCCCCTGATATCCTTCACGGAAATGTATATTATGCTACAAGACGCCTCTGGCAAGCGGTGATAGAAAGGGGGATGTCTGAAGAATAAAGTGTTGTTTTAGCGCTGGAGAAAGACATTGAAGAAGGTTGAAGCTATTATTCGTCCTTTCAAATTAGACGAAGTCAAAATTGCACTCGTCAATGCGGGTGTTGTTGGCATGACGGTTTCCGAAGTTCGCGGTTTCGGTCGTCAAAAGGGACAAACAGAGCGCTATCGCGGCTCTGAATATACGGTTGAGTTTTTACAAAAACTTAAAATTGAAATCGTCGTTGAAGACGGCCAAGTTGATATGGTGGTGGACAAAATTGTCGAAGCCGCTCGCACTGGCGAAATTGGTGATGGCAAAATCTTTGTCTCTCCCGTAGAACGGATTGTCCGCATCCGTACTGGAGAAAAGGATTTTGAGGCTGTTTAAGGATTTTCACAAACCTTATCTAGTCCCAGTTTTGATACAATTTTCTATTCAATCAGCAGTATGACCAAAATAACGGGCAACACAAAGCTCTTAGGCATTATGGGTTGTCCGATAGAGCATTCGCTATCGCCAGTGATGCACAATGCAGCACTGGCGGCTCGCGCGTTACAGCGAAACCAGTCCGATCTGGACTACGTTTATCTCCCTTTACGAATCGAGCCGATTCACCTTGAATCCGCACTATTGGGGATGGCTGCAATGGAATGGCAGGGATTCAATGTGACGATTCCCCACAAGCAAGCTATCCTGCCTTATCTCAAAGAAATCTCTCCTTTAGCCCAAGCCGTAGGTGCAGTGAATACGGTATGGCAAAAACACGGGGCTTGGGTGGGCACTAACACGGATGTTCGAGGGTTTCTCGCCCCATTACAGTCTCTAAATATTCTGTGGAATGAAGTGGAAGCTTGTGTTTTAGGGAGTGGTGGGTCCGCCCGTGCGGTCATTGCAGCCTGCGCCCAATTAGGCTGCGCGGTCACTCATGTGGTGGGTCGCAATCGCTGTAAATTAGAAGCACTACAACAGGGGGTTGCAGATGCAGGAATGCAAATTCAGATTCACGATTGGCAATCTTTAAATAAACTGTTGCCACAAATGGGATTGATTGTAAACACTACCCCCCTTGGAATGCACCCCCATGTCAATGCATCGCCTTTGGATAGGGAGGCGATCGCCCTTCTCCCTGCCTCAGCCATTGTCTACGACCTCATTTATACGCCCCGACCCACCCAATTGTTGACATTAGCAAAGCAGCAGGGCTACATCACCCTTGATGGATTAGAGATGCTCATTCATCAGGGTGCAGCAGCCTTTGAAATCTGGATAGGCGAGTTGCCTGATGTTTCAGTCATGCGCCAAGCAGCATTAGAAGTTCTAGCGTAACGCGAGGGCTAAAACGAATTTCGGCCCTCGCGCGAACTTAAAAATTCTGGGGGTGGCGAATCAAATTCAAGAACTCTTCCCGCGATTTAGGATCGGTGCGGAAGACACCCAGCATGGAACTGGTCACCGTCCACGAACCAGGTTTCTGCACGCCACGCATTACCATACACATATGACTGGCTTCAATCACAACGGCTACCCCTTGAGGTTCCAAAACGGTTTTGACCGCTTCAGCAATCTGACGCGTTAATCGCTCCTGGACCTGCAATCGTCGAGAATACATTTCCACAATCCGAGCCAGTTTACTTAAGCCAATGACCTTTTGGTTGGGAATGTAGGCCACATGTGCCTTGCCGATGAAGGGCAGCATGTGGTGTTCGCACATGCTGAATAAATTGATATCGCGCACCAAGACAACCTCATCGTGCCCTTCATCAAAGATAGCCTCATTCACTAGGTCATCCAGGGACTGTGAATAACCGCTGGTTAAAAATCGCATGGCTTCAGCCACTCGTTTGGGAGTTTTGAGCAACCCTTCGCGATCGGGGTTTTCCCCTACCCCCAGCAGCATGGTCTCCACTGCCTGCATCATGTCATCTTGGGAAATTTCTGAACGATCTTCGCCTGAAAGTGCCTGCCCATCTTTTCCATGCAGAAGTTCTCGATTAGGATGCGCGGCAGAAACACCTTTAGAACTATCCAGAAAGTTTGTTGAAGAAGTTGTCATAAGTTATGTGTGAATGATTACAGAACAAAACAATGAGAAAAAACTCAACGGAGTCCATCCTCAGAAATCCTTAAAACGTACCCGCATTCGGCATCAAAACAAGTTCGTCGATGACAACGTTTTGGGGCAGGAGCGCTGTATGGACAATGACCTCAGCTACATCCTCAGCCGTCAGCATCAGTGACCGATCGAAGTCAGCTTGAACGGTTTCAGTATCCCAAAGGGGGGTATTGACAGGCCCTGGACACAGCGCAATGGCTCGAATACCATGGGCGCGCTCTTCTTGGGCTAAGGTTTTGGTCAACCCCATCAGCCCAAACTTGCTAGCACAGTAAGCGCCCCACTGCGGAAAAGCTTGGCGGCCTGCGCCAGAAATAACGTTGATAATCGTGCCGCGCTGCTGCGATCGCATTTGAGGCAGAACGGCTTGAATACACTGGAAAGGATTGGTCAAATTGAGGTCGATCACCCTCTGCCAGTCTTCCAAAGGCGTCTCCATCAGGTCTCCGGTGTATCCCATCCCTGCATTGTTAACCAGGATGTCTACGGGACCGACCTTCCCCAAGATAGATAATAACCGAGGTTTAATCTGCTGGACCTGGGAGAGATCTAGGTCAAAGGCCCAAGCCTCTGCCCCCAAACTCTGAATCTCATCCACCACGGCATGAAGATCCTGAGCGGAACGGCCCACCAAAAGGGATGAAACTCCAGCTTTTGCAAAGGCAATAGCCGTAGCCCTGCCGATACCTCGACTGGCCCCTGTAATCAGAGCAAATCGTGAATGTTTAGCAATCATTCAAGCATCCAAAAAATTCTGTGTAACAGCATGTCGCTGGGTAAGGGAGACGTTTTCTAAAACCTAAAACTATCAGCCAATCCTTAAACCTTTGTGAGACTATCCCCCAAACAATTCTCATTAAATGAAAATCATTCGTTCACCTGCGGTTGAACTGAACCGATCCTAGCGTAGTTCTAAAAATCGAACTTAACAAATGTTAATCTTTCTTATTATACGCCTTAAGGCTGAGCTAATTCCATAAAAACTCCCATATTGCGAAATTTCTTATAACGCAATTCTTTTCGCTCAGCAATGCTGAGGGATTGAAGTTTAGAAAGATTCTCTAGCAGTGCTGTCTTGAGAATTTCAGCAGCCTTGAGGGGATGGGCGTGGGCACCCCCCAGCGGTTCGGTCAAAATTTGGTCGATCAGCCCTAACTCCAACAGATTTTTGGCTGTAATTTTGAGGGCATCTGCGGCCTGCGGGCTTTTTTGAGCATCGCGCCAAAGAATTGCCGCGCAGGCTTCTGGGGAAGCAACGCTGTAGATGGAATGCTCAAACATCAGAATGCGATCGCCCACACCAATCCCTAACGCGCCACCAGAGCCTCCCTCTCCAATGACAGTACAGATAATGGGAACATCCAGGCTAAACATATCCCGCAAGTTACGAGCAATGGCTTCGCCTTGTCCAAATTCTTCAGCATCTAGTCCAGACCACGCCCCAGGAGTGTCAATAAAAGCCAAAATAGGCATCCCAAAACGATTAGCATGATTCATCAACCGCATGGCTTTGCGATATCCACAGGGTCTGGCCATCCCAAAATTGCGGGTCACATTATCTTTAGTGTCTCGCCCCTTTTGTTGCCCTAGCATCACCACAGGTTGACCGTCAATTCGTCCCACGCCCCCAATCATGGCAGGGTCATCCCCCTCCCCGGCGATCGCCATGAAGTTCCAGCCAGTCGTCACTCATGGCCTGAATGTAGTCCAGCGTGCTGGGACGGCGGGGATGCCGTGCGAGCTGCAACTCTTGCATGGGCGTGAGACTGCTAAAGATTTCTTGGCGTAATTGAGTCGCACGGGTTTCAAGGAGTCGGATTTGATCGGCAACATCCACCCCATTTTCATCGGCCAATTCGCGAATTTGAGTGATTCGCGATTCAAGCTCGACCAGCGGCTTTTCAAAGTCTAAAAGCTGAGTTTTGCGATTGGGAGCAGCCATCCATTCATACCTTAAAACACCAAAAAGGCTAGCTCAAGGAGACCCATGAGCGGGGGGATTCACGGGAGGGGAGGCAAGAGTAAAGGACTAAATCCATGCTTTACTGAAGCCCGACCGATCTGTTCCATCTTGTCTACTGTAATTTGATTCCGTCCCCAGGAAAAGTTGGTATGCCATTGTTCAAACTCTAAGAGCATGGCCTCAGCAAAACAGGCAAAGAGCTGACGGGAGGGGGTATCCATATTGACAATATTCATAATGTGCCAGTCAATATCAAGGGAATGTTCGACAATTCCGCCATTGAGGACGCAGACATTCGGGGCTTGGATTTTGGTGGACAGATTTTTGGGATAGCCCCCGTCGATCATCAAACAGGGTGCCTTGAGAACAGTGGGGTCAATCTCAACCCCTTTGGGCATACTGGCCACCCAAACCACAATATCGGCAAGGGGTAATGCTTCTTCTAGGTCTAGAATTTTGCCTCGACCGAGTTCGGCCTGTAGTTCCTGGAGACGGGCTTGGTTGCGAGCCACCAACAATAGCTCATCTACATCAGTCCGGGCATCTAGCCAACGACAAACCGCGCTACCAATATCGCCTGTAGCTCCGCAGACGGCGATCGTTGCTTTGGAGAGGTCTAGCCCCATTTGCGCTGAGGCTTGTTCGATTTGGCGGCAAATGATGTAGGCCGTATGGGTATTACCTGTCGTAAAGCGGCGGATATTGAGTTCGATGTCTCTAACCCGCGTGATGCGCTCTAGATTAAAGTTTTCAAAAATAATAGAAGAAAAGCCACCCAAGGCGGTGATATCAATGGCGTTTTTTTGGGCGTGGGCCATTGCGTTGATGATTTTGCGGGTTGCAGACTTGACCCGCTGAGTGGCCAGCATTTCTGGTAAAAAACAGGATTCTACATATTTGCCATGAATCACTTGTCCCGTCATGCTTTTGACTGTAATAGAATCCACGATCTGAGGGGGTGCCATGCACCAAAATCTAATCCCTCATCGGCATATTCTGGATACCCCAGATCTCGCGCAACAAATTGAGCGTGTTCCAAACTGGTGAGATGGCCAATTAAACCAAACATAGCGATATCTATTTGAGGGCTGTCCAGATGCCGTTCGCGGACAAGGAGCAAAGAGTTAAGGACTGTTAAAATAGTACACAAAATCTTTGCACATCACTGCATTCTCAAACGGACGGCTCTTACGATACGGTCGGTCAAAAACCTTATTACATAGAAGTTGCACCCAGTTCTTAAGGTTTTACAGAGGCTGAAGATTATTCAACCGCGTTTGAAGGCGTCCCGTTTTCAGACGCGTGCGTGATGATAGGCGATGACTGGGTTCGTAATTGTTCTATGGTGCCTTTGATCGTTCCAGCAATGGGAATGGCTAACAAAACCCCCAGAATACCTCCAATTCTTGCCCCAAGCAGCAGTGCCACAAAAATCCAGATGGGGTTTAACCCGGTAAATTGACCCAACAAACGAGGGGCAACCAAATTATCTCTGACCTGCTGGAGGACGATCGCCGCCAAGGCCACCCACACCGCCAGCCAAAACCCTTGCAAAAGGGTCAGGAGGGTTACCAACAGGATCCCTAAAGTGGCTCCAATAAAGGGAATCAGTTCAAAAATTCCGATTATCAGGGCAAACAATAATGCGAATTTAACCTTTAAGAGTACAAAAATGGGAATCAATCCCAACATCATTAAAAGAGCTAACAAAAACTGGCTGAACAAAAACTGCTGGACGTTAAACTGAAAGGACTTATCAAACGCTGGCCCCAATGGGACGGGGAGTAAGTCGATCAACCCCCTCCACATCTGTTGTCCGTATAGCAACATATAGATGGCCAATACGATAACCAACACGGTATCGAAAAGACGGCCCAACGTACCAATGGCCAAACCGGGCAGCCAGGAAACCATGGTTTGAGCAATCTGCTCGAGCTGAGTGAAGAATTTATCCAATTCAATTCTGAAGTTATATCGCAACGCAAGCTTTTGAAACCATGAAAGTTGTGCGGTTAGTTTTTCCGCCCATTCGGGGAAGGCATTGAGAAGCTGAGTGGCCTGCTCAAGGACTAAGGGGACAACTGTAGATCCCAGTAAGATCACCAAAGAAACCACAACAACTAAAACGAGTGACGTTGCAATGGCGCGACGGATGTGATGTTTTTCTAACCAGTGGACGGGGTAGCTCAACAGCAATCCCAAAATGGCGGAGACTGTCACAATGGCGATCGGTTGTTCGAAATATTGAAACAGTTGACCCAATACCCAAAAATTTAGAAATAAAATTGGACCGCTCAGACCCCAGATTAAATACTGTCGATAAATGTCTGGGCGTTGCTTCATCGGTATACCTTATAAATGCTGCTAGCGTAAGTCTACAATTACGTTTGCTCCGATTTTAGGGCAGGTTGTTCTCTCTCTCCACAAAGTCACTGAAGGTCTTATGGACCCTACAACGTATGGATGGCGATCGACTCAAACTGACCTATGACCAACATTGCGATCGCATGAAACAAGCGATTGCGCTTGCCTCCATAGCAGGCGCAAGGGGTGAAGTTCCTGTGGGTGCGGTGATTGTAGGACCGCAGGGAGATTGTATTGCGGCTGCTGGCAACCGACGGGAGCGCAGAAAAGATCCGACTGCCCATGCAGAAATGATTGCGTTGCGGATTGCGGCACGACGGTTGCGGCGCTGGAAACTTCAGGACTGTACGCTTTACGTGACCCTCGAACCTTGCCCCATGTGTGCGGGGGCTATTATCCAGGCAAGGATGGGATTGGTTGTGTACGGTGCAGACGATCCTAAAACAGGGGCGATGCGGACTGTATTGAATTTACCGGATAGTGCTGCGTCCTTTCATCGGGTGGCGGTATTGGGGGGGATCCTAGAAGTGGATTGCCGCCAACAACTTCAAGCTTGGTTTGCAAAGCATCGCGCGTTGTCTCGCGGAATGCCTCCTTGTTGCTAACGCGGATGAAACGCTCAAGGCGCTGCTGATTTACGGTCGGGGAGTTTCAAACTACCGCAAATTGCTTGCAACGTTTCAGGGACGACGCGGTAGTAAATCCAGGTGCCGCGTCGTTCCTTGGTTAGAAAACCTGCATCATACAGCACCTTCAAATGGTGGCTGACTGTTGGTTGAGATAAACCCAGCGGTTCGATTAATTCGCAGACACAGGCCGCTCCAGTCGGCTGAGCGGCAATCAAGCTCAAGAGTTGGAGCCGAGAAGCTTCGCCCAGCACGCGAAACAGAACGGCAAGCTGCTCCGCTTCACTGGATTGGAGATGCTCGCGCAACAACGGAGGGCAACAAGTGGATAAGTTGGTTTTCATATTCAATATATTGACAAATATCGATATGCTTGGCAATATATAGATGAGCATAAATATCTACGTTCGTCGATATAAGGAGCAAATCGAATAATGTCAAGAATTCAATTAGCGCTGAATGTCAGCAATATTGATGGGGCGGTGACCTTTTACAGCAAGTTGTTTGGAGTCAAACCTGCAAAACAACGCCCCGGTTATGCCAACTTTGCGATCGCAGAGCCTCCTCTAAAACTCGTTTTGATTGAAAATGCCGAACGAGCTGGAACCTTGAACCATTTGGGTGTGGAAGTGGAAACTGCCGATGAAGTTGCGATCGCGCTCGACCGTCTGGATCGAGTTGGATTAGAAACAAAGCCTAAAGAAACAGTCGATTGTTGCTACGCGCTGCAAGACAAAGGTTGGGTTCAAGACCCCGATGGCGCACCGTGGGAAATTTATACGGTTTTAGGAGATTCGGATATTCATCACCCCAGTCCGCGCGCCAATCAGAGTAAGGCTTGCGGAACTCAATGCTGCTAATTTAGTCCATAAGGTTGCCACCAAACAGACCCGTACTATTCAGGGAGAGTTTAGTCCAATGAAACGTGTGATGTTTGTGTGCAAACAGAATTCAGCCCGTTCTCAGATGGCAGAAGGGTTTGCGAAGAGTCTCGCGCAAGGACGAGTTGAAATTGTTAGTTCTGGATTGGAAGCGAGTCAGGTCAATCTAGGCGCGATCGCCGCGATGGATTCGATTGGAATCAACATTCGCAATCAGACCTCAAAAGCCCTCAGTGACTTTAATCCTGAAGATTTTGATGTCGTGATTTCTCTGTGCGGTTGTGGAGTGAACTTGCCACCAGATTGGGTTGTTGTCGGGAAGTATTTGAAGATTGGCAGCTGGATGACCCTGCCGAACAACCAGAAATCTTTCCTAGAGTCCGCGATGAAGTGAAAGAACGGGTTGAAATGCTAATTGGGAAGTTGACCGATGACAACAATGTCGCGCTCTAATTTCCGCCAAAACTTGTTTGCTCCCGATGCGATCGCAGAAGGGATTGGTACCTTTGTTTTGGTGTTTGCGGGTACGGGTGCGGTGATGGTCAACCAAATCAGCGGCGGAGCTGTCACCCACCTTGGGATTAGTTTTGTCTTTGGCGCAGTAGTTGCTGCGTTGATTTATACCCTAGGTCATATCAGTGGCGCGCATTTCAATCCGGCAGTCACGCTTGCTTTCTGGGTAAGTGGGTTCTTCCCGCGCAAGAAGGTTTTTGCCTACATTGCGGCGCAATCCTTCGGGGCTGTTGCCGCATCCGGTCTGTTGCGACTCTCTTTGGGGTTTGTGGCCAACCTGGGTGCAACGCTACCCCTCAATGGGCATTGGTTGCAATCTTGTCTCCTAGAAACGATCCTCACCTTCATCCTCATGTTTGTTATTTTGGGATCGGGATTGGACCGACGGGCACCGATTGGTTTTGCGGGGTTGGCGATCGGCCTAACTGTGGCATTGGAGGCGGCATTTATGGGGCCAATTACGGGAGCAAGCATGAACCCAGTGCGATCGTTTGGGCCTGCGCTAGTGGGTGGTATTTGGCAGCATCATTGGTTGTACTGGGTTGCTCCTATTTTGGGAGCGCAGTTTGCAGTGGTTGTTTACAGGTATTTGTCCAATAATTTTCAAGATGTGATTCGAGATATTGAGTAAGCCCATCTGAGTAACGCTTGAAGGTATCGGTGTCAAGGCATGTTGGTTCGCTACAATCGCACTTTATTCACTCAATATGCCCCAGCATGATGGACAATCGCCCTCCACAACCCTATGCGATCGTTGACTGGGCTAGAATGCGATCGCCTTCCACTATTTCTTAACACTGAAAGATGACAGCAAAACTTAAGCCTGATTGGGCTGGCGAAGATCTGCTTTCTCGGTTTGTGAATGTCCTGATTCAAACCAAGCCCATTTATGGGCTGATGAAACAACAAGCAAGGAACGTCCTCATCAAAACTGCCGAAAAGAACGGAATTCCCTGGCGTCAAACTGTTCAGGACTTTGAATCATCCGGTATTCACGAACAACTTGCTGCGATCGCAAATCCAGATATTACTTATCCAGACTATTACAACGTCCCATTCCATGCCTACGATCGAGGCAACCTTTGCTGGCTAGCTGCCTTTGAAGCCGCACCCGCTACCTATTCAATGGCCTTACGGGTTTGGCCAAACGAAAACCTAACTTGGAAGATCGCGCAGGATCGGCTGCGATCGAGTTTTCATGAGGTCCTTGCAACACATGGCCCCAAGGAAGTAAGGGATATGCTGGATATTGGTTGCTCAGTAGGGATTTCTACCCTTGCCCTGCATCAGTATTACGCAACCCAACAGCAGGGTCCCGTCACTACTGTTGGACTAGATCTCTCTCCCTACATGCTGGCTGTTGCTCAAAACAACGATGTCGATTGCACTGTGAGCCAATGGATACATGGCAAGGGTGAAGAGACGGGGCTACCCGATCGCTCCTTCGATTTAGTCACCCTCCAATTTTTGATCCACGAATTGCCCTATCAGGCCAGCCGTGCCATTTTTCAAGAAGCCTTGCGGGTTTTGAGGCCCAACGGTTGCTTGGCGATCGTAGATAACAACCCTAAATCTCCCGTCATTCAAGGTCTGCCGCCCGTCTTGTTCGCACTCATGAAAAGCACCGAACCCTGGAGCGATGATTACTATACTTTTGATGTAGAAGCCGCTCTCATAGAAACAGGCTTTGAAACACCTATCACCGTCGCCAGCGATCCGCGCCATCGCACCATTGTGGCAAGGAAAAATTCAACTCAATAGGCATTTTACTTGTCTTGAACCACATCACTTTTCATCAGAAATCCGCTATAGGCTTGGAGTCCGTGTTCGCTCAGGTCAAGCCCCTTGAGTTCATCCTCTCTCGAAACCCGCAGGCCCAAAGTAGATTGGATAGCAGACCAAACCAACCAACTGAGCACAACCACAAAAAGCCCTACGGACGAAACCCCTAAGAGTTGAATCAGCAACTGATTTAATCCAACCCACCCACCCCCAGCAAATAAACCCTGCTCAGGTCCGGTGAGATAAGGAACAAAGCTAAAGGGTGCTGTTTTATTAGGTCCCACCGCAAACAGCCCTACCGCTGCAGTCCCCCAAATCCCGCAAATCAGATGAACTGGAATTGCACCCACTGGGTCATCAATATTTAAGCGATCTAAAACATCCACCGCAATAATAATGAGAATGCCTGCAATCAGCCCAATAAACGCAGCCGAACCCAAACTCACAAAGCGACAAGACGCCGTAACACTGACCAATCCGCCTAGGATTCCATTGATAATGACCGACAGATCGGGCTTGCCAAAATAGCGCCATGCCGTCACCATTGCTGAAATTCCACCCATTGCACCTGCCATATTGGTCGTTAAAGCAACATGGGTAATCGCTTTAGGGTCAGCACTTAAGGTCGAACCTGGATTAAACCCAAACCATCCCAACCAAAGAATAAAACACCCTAAAGTTGCAAGAGCTAGATTGTGTCCGGGTAATGCAAGAGATTGTTTGTCCTGAAACTTGCCAATCCGCGGACCCAGCAAAACCGCTCCAATTACTGCGGCCCATCCACCCACGCAATGGACAACCGTAGATCCAGCAAAATCCCAGAACCCAGCCTTAGCCAACCATCCACCACCCCAGACCCAATGACCCACAATGGGATAAATAACCCCTGCCATTGCTAGACTAAACAGTACAAATGCAAAAAACTTAATTCGCTCCGCAACGGCCCCTGAGACAATGGTTGTTGCAATGCCTGCAAAAACAAGCCCAAAGAAAAACTTAGCTTGAAGGGGAATTCCTGCCGAATTTAAAGATGGATAGGCTCCTTGATAGGCTTTTCCGATCGCAGGACTATTATCCGCGCCATTCAAGAAAAAACCTTGAATGCCCATAATGCCATTATCTAGAGCGGCAGGATTAGACCAATCCCCACCAAATCCAAACATGAAGCCAAAGCCGATTGTCCCAAATGCGATCGTGCTGAGTGCAAAGACAATCAAATTTTAGCTAAAAGATTTGCAGCATTCTTAGACCGACAGAATCCGGCTTCCAACATTGCAAAGCCTGCATTCATAAAGAAAACTAAACACCCTGCAAAGACAACCCAAATGGTATCTAACCCCACTTGCAGTTCTTGTTTGATTGCTTGTTTTGCAGCCATTAATTCATTAACCGCAGGAGATTGTGCCGTTGCAGCCTGTCCCTCAATAAATAAAACACAAATTAGAAGTAAAAAAGTAACTTGCCAAATAATAGACCAAGATTGTTGAGATGTCTTGACACGATCGCGACGAGATAAAATCACAGACCTATGAATCCTCATGATAATTAGGATAAAAAGAGCGGCATTCTCACAAATATTTCTACCGCTCTAAAATTCAACATAGTTGAGAAATTGAGAAGTTGATACTAAAAAGATTCCTTTGTACTAAGGTTTAAGCTTTTCTTTTAAAATCTTATCAATTTCAGCCTTTGTGCTCTCTTGAGGTGCATATTTTTTAGCTTCCTCAAATAATCTCTTTGCCTCCTTTATATCTCCTTTTTTACTGCGGATTGTTGCCTTGCCCATCAAAGCAAAAAGATTTTCCCTGTCCACATTCAAAATTCGATCGTAGGTGGCTTCAGCTTTATCATCTTGAACATTTAGACTATAAAGGCTAGCAAGTTCGAGCAAACTATTAACGTCTTTAGGTGCTGTTTGAAGGGATTTTTCTACTCGCGCGATCGCTTTGTCATATTGTCCTAGTGCGATGTAAGCATCGATTACCTGAGCCATCGCTTCATGGTTTGCAGGATCGCGGTCCAAGACTGACTCATATTGCTGGAGCCGTTGAGCAGGCGTCGCGTTAGTTGGTAATGACGTAGATTTTTGACCGAGGCCGAAGTTGAGGCCAATCGCAACCAGGACCGCTAATATCGAACAACCTGCCAAAGCAGCCCAGATCAATTTCTGGGTGCCAGACAAACTGAGCCAGGGGTTGGTTATTTTGCCCCGTCGAGGACTGGGAGAATTGGGCGAAATTTGGTCCAAGGCACTGCCAAGATCGATCTGAACCTCTGACCCATGAAGTTTTCTGAGTTCCGCAATCAACCATAGTAGGGGTGCGGTGGCATCTTTAACCTTCAAAATTCCTCCATTGGCCTGATTCACAATGGGGATAGCAGAATAAAAGCGTCGGTAGTGGGCTTTCACTGAATCCAACCGCTGGGTTAAGGGTCTCAGCTTCTCTTCCAGTTGGAGCAGTCCAATCGGACCGGAATCAATGAGGTCACATTTTGTACAAATCAGAGCGATGGGATACTTAAGGTTGTGTTGGTTGACAAGAGACGCAATAGCCTCTAGCTGATTCATTGTTTTTTGAATAATTTTAGAATAATCTTTATCGTGAAGGAGATTATAAGCATCAATAAAAACACAACAGCCGTGAGACTGAAGCAATACAGATTGAAATTCTGGATTGTTCAGATCGCACCATTCTCCAGGAATGTCTAGCCACTGAAAATTACAGAGTGTTTTGTCACCCCTGATTCCTTTTCCTTTTAAACAAAAGTTGAAATCTGAAATTTTAAAGGTTGGAGGTGGGTATTGCCCTTTCCGAACGACATAATCCACCAGCTTTTCAATATTGTCTTGATATTCTGGATCGACACACTCAAACCATAAGTTTTGAGCATTGTTTTTCCGCTGCCCAGAACGCAAAATCTCCGCACAATTACTCGCCAGAAAAACTGTTTTACCAACCCCCCGATACCCTAGACTGATAAGCGTAAATGTTTTTGGCATGGTTTTTAAATTAATCCAAAATAATATTCCGAGCAAAAAATAATATCGTTCGTGTTAAATATGGCGAGAATGAAACGAGGTTATCGAGTTTGAGTTGTACTTTAGCGAAAAGCAGACTCAGCTTGGTGGAACATACATTTAGATTTTAAGCGATGTTTGTATGGGATCCGCCTATCTGTTAGGTGTTTATAGATCCCAACCTTACTAGTTTTGGATAACAACAGGCTGACCTTTATGACAGTCTGTATGTTACAGATTGTCAATAATAGCGTTCAATGCCCACGGATGAATTGGAGAAAAGTCAGGTTTTTGGGTTGCCATGATCGGGATTTCGTCAGGGTCTTACTCAATAATACGCCTGGGATCGGCGTATGATGGTTCAGGCTACAAGTTCTATGTAATTGGCACTTCTCTTAAGGCGATATCGACAAGGTATGGCATTACAACTGCGGATTTTTGTCCCTCCTCATCCCCTCATTCAACATTGGCTGGCGATCGCCCGCGATAAAAATACACCTGGCGTGGTGTTTCGAACTGCACTCAAGGAATTGGGTTATTGGCTGACCTATGAAGCCATGCGCGGTGATTGGTTGCCGACAGAGGAAGGCATGGTAGAAACCCCTTTAGGCCCTACTCCAGCAACCTTTGTGTCTCCGACGGCTCCCTTTGCAATGGTGCCGATTTTAAGAGCGGGGTTGGCTTTGTTAGATGGCGCGCAGATGGTAATGCCCAGAGCCTCCACTTATCACCTCGGGCTGGCTCGAAATGAAGAAACGTTACAACCAACCTGTTATCTCAATAAATTACCCACTGCCTTCGATCCAACGACTCGGATCCTCATTTGCGAGCCAATGCTGGCAACAGGCGGTTCGATCGCGCTGGCGATGCAGGAATTGACTCAACGTCAGGCCGATCCGAGCCTCATTCGGATTATTTCAGTGGTGGCAGCACCACCCGCCCTCAAGCAACTGTCTGAGGCTTATCCCGCCCTGCAAATCTATGCAGCAGGAATTGACGAGTCTTTAGACGATCGGGGTTTTATCGTGCCGGGATTGGGCGATGCTGGCGATCGCGCCTTTGGGACCGAGTAAAGCAACTCAAGAAAAATTGCTTTATGCTGAAGGTAGTTTTTCCGTTCGTGGTTCAAACGTATTGATTTCAGAGCAATTTTTCTTGACAACTACTCCAAACAGTTCAAACTCAAGCCCAAATCCTGCATCCAGCCAACAACTAGCTTTAACGTTGGCTACGGCTGCGGATGATCGGAAAGGGGCCGATATTCTGATTTTGAATGTTCGAGATGTGTCCTATCTCGCTGATTTTTTTGTGATTGTGACAGGGTTTTCGCGCACGCAGGTGAGAGCGTTAGCCGATTCTATGCAGAAGGCTGCCGTGGAACAATGCCATCGCGCACCCGTCCATGTGGAGGGACAAACAGACTCCAACTGGATTGTGTTGGATTATGGGGATGCGATCGCCCACATCATGATGCCAGAGGCCCGACAGTTTTATAGCCTGGAAGCGTTTTGGGGACACGCAGAGAGGCTGTCGTTCCCGACAACCCCTACCCTGAAATAGACCGAGTTTAGACGCTAAACGTCCCTAGCCAAACCTTCCCATAGACTGTTATTCTGTGTGCGCTGGTCCTCTGGTGAAGTCTCTATGGGGTAAGGTGCGCGATGTTAGCAATCGGCTCCCTTTTACAAAATGGTAAATATCGGATTGATGGCGTGTTGAGCAATGGAGGCTTTGGCGTCACCTATCGAGCAACCCTTTGCTCGCTCAGTCAATCTATTATTCTCAAAACCCTTAAGTCTCTTACGTTAGACGGTGTTGAGACGGACGTGTTGGTCGAACGGTTTCTCAAAGAAGCCCGCTGTCTCGCTCAAGTGGAACACCCTCATGTGGTCAATGTGAGCGAATGCTTCGTTGAAGACGAACATCCCTTCATTGCAATGGAGTGGATAGAGGGGCAAACCTTGGAGCAAAAAATTGCTCCAAGGCCGCTGCCGGAAGCAGAAGCCCTCAAATATACCAACCAGGTCGGTCAGGCCCTTACGTTTCTGCACCAGCAGGGGCTGATTCATCGTGAGGTCAAACCCAGTAACATCATTGTGCGCCCTGAGACAAAAGACGCTGTCCTTGTCGATTTGGGCGTTGCCCGTGAATTTTCCCCTGATGAAACGCAGATCCAGACAGGTACTCTTGCCGCAGGGTTTTCCCCCCTGGAACAATATTTGCCCAATTTTCAGGGGACAGCAGCCACAGATGTGTATGGGTTAGCCGCCACGTTGTACGCGCTCACCACAGGCCATGCCCCCACCGCCTCAGTCCTCCGCGATCGCATTCCCCTGCGCGACCCCCGCCAATTGAATCCCGAACTCAGCCATCCAGTGGCACAAGCCATCCTTGCCGGGATGGCGCTCAACAGTACGGATCGTCCTCAAACCGTAGAGGCTTGGTTAGATCTTCTCTCCAAACCAGCATCTTCTGATGGTTCAACTGGGCAACCTAATCAAGCGCTGACAGACACAGACATCAGCGCGCCCGAGCATACACCCCCCACCGAACCACAAATGTCAAAATCCAAAACCCAGACTGCACAACAAATATCTCCGCCAAAGTCTTTGGGAAAATCCATCAAAAAATCGTCTGCGCCAAAATCTGCCTCTTCTCCGTTTCCAAAACGAGCTCTGTTGTGGAGTGCTGCGATCGCAGGTCTAAGCGGTGCGGGATTTGGGCTGTATCTTAGAACCCAACTTTTTTCCACCACCCCCTTATCTATTGAATCTCCCGCACCGATTCCTCAGGAAACCATCGAAGAAGCTTTTCCCCCAAAAGAAAGACCCCAAAGTTTACGACAACGACGCCCCTCTCCTCTCTACCCCCAGTTCTGACCCCAACCTCTCTACCCCCAGCACCGTACCCGAATCCGTCGAGCCCAGACAAACACCTCCCGCCGATGCTCCCCTTCAGTCCGCTGATTTAGCCCCCCTTGCCCCCAATCCTGACGATATCCTCGCTCCTCGCCCAAGCACCCCTGCGACAGCACCCAAACCCAAAACGGTTCCCCAAATTCAACCCGAAACAAATTCTCCAGATCGGAGTTTGACCCCCAATACGGACCCAGCAACCGATCTTCCGCCAATAGAGGGCGGCGCTCAAAGTCTACCTACGGACAAATCTCTGCTACAGGATCCTAAAGAAACCCCTCTTTTGCCCGCCGTTCCCTAATCTCTCGGTACGATGGATGAGCGGCAAGTTATAATTTTTGTGAAGCATAACCATCCATTCGTCTTTATCTTCATGACTAACCCTTTAATAAACGCTTTTTTCTTAGGTCGGGCCACGGCTGAAGTTCTTTCCGAGGAACTCGAGCATGGCGTTACCGATCTGTTAGGCAATATCGGTCGATTTAATGCCGAGCAGCGCGATCGCCTGCAAAATTTGACCCAGACGATTATGGAGCGAGCTGAAGCTGAAGCATCAACGGTGTCTCAGACTCGTTCGGCACCGGGGGAAGCCAGTGCCAATGGGCAACAAAGTGACATTCAAGAAGTGATTGACGAATTAAGGGCAGAAATTGCTCAACTGCGCTCTGCGCTACAAACCTATCGCCAACAACAGGGCTCTTAAAACAGCTTATTGTTATTAGTTAACTTTCCTTATTGCGCTCACTGCCTTGACTGTCACTCGTTTAGTATCACCTGTGCCTGCCCCTTCTGATTCTGTGGCTCTTCCACAGCCTGCTCGTCAAACCTATCGATGGAGTCGAGACAATTATTCTCGGACTCGTCGCTTTGTTGATATTTGGACCTTTGTTTTTCAATTTCTAACCTCGCGATCGCTGATGGGTAAGTCTTGGACTTATCGCGGTGGGATGACGCCTGCGAAACAAGCACTTCGCCGTCGGAAGCAGGCGAGTTGGGTGCGGGAAACCTTTTTGGAATTGGGGCCAACCTTTATCAAGCTGGGACAATTGTTCTCAACTCGAGCGGATCTCTTTCCCATTGAGTATGTTGAAGAACTTTCACAACTCCAGGACAAGGTGCCTGCCTTCAGTTATGAAATTGCAGCACGGTTGATTGAAGAAGAGTTCGGCAAATCAATTCCCGCATTATTCAGCAGCTTTGACCCCATTCCATTAGCAGCAGCCAGTTTGGGTCAGGTCCATAAAGCCCAACTTCATTCTGGAGAAGAAGTGGTGGTCAAGGTTCAGCGACCTGGGCTTAAAAAACTATTTAGTATCGATTTAAGAATTCTCAAGGGCATTGCCCAGTATTTTCAAAAGCATCCTGAATGGGGTCCAGGACGGGACTGGCTGGGGATCTATGAAGAATGTTGCCGCATTCTCTATGAAGAAATTGATTATCTCAATGAAGGCCGCAATGCAGATACCTTTCGGCGAAATTTTAGAGAGTTTGACTGGGCCAATATTCCCCGCGTGTTTTGGCGCTATACCTCCAAACGGATTTTGACGCTGGAGTACATGCCAGGTATCAAAATCAGTAACTATGAGGCCCTAGAAGCGGCTGGCATTGAACGCAGGATTGTGGCGCAGCTTGGGGCGCAAGCCTATTTACACCAATTGTTAAACAATGGTTTTTTTCACGCGGATCCGCACC
>JAAURS010000049.1 GCA_012032135.1 Acaryochloridaceae cyanobacterium RU_4_10
TGACGCGCAGAATTTGCTGTTCACGCAATTGGTTAGTCATCATCAACGGCCTGAAATACACTATTGTCATTCCTGACAGCCTATTTCAGCGATGCCTAAACTGTGGCGAAAAATTCATGACACTAACCTTTTCTCGGATTGAGGCAGGTCGAATTCAGGCCGTGTATGAGCCAACTGACCTGGCAAAGCTGACGACAGAGTTGGCAGGCATGTTTCGTTCAGCAACGGGTCGCGCAGGGCTGCATCTGGTCGTGGACTGTATTCCCTTATCTGAACCCGCGTATGTAGACTCAGGAATGTGGGAGAAGATGGTGCTAAACTTGCTCTCCAACGCCTTCAAGTTTACGTTTGAGGGAGAGATTGCGGTTGTCCTGCGAAATCCTCCTGGCCGGATTGAGCTAGAAATCCGAGATACGGGGACTGGGATTCCGGCTGACGAGCTACCCCACATCTTTGAACGGTTCCATCGGGTGCAAGGGGCAAAGGGACGGACTTACGAAGGGTCAGGGATTGGTCTATCGTTGGTTCAAGAACTGGTAACCCTTCATGGCGGCACAATTCAGGTCAACAGCATCGTTGGCAAGGGAACAAGTTTTACCATATCTATCCCGACTGGATCTGCTCATTTGCCAAGCGATCGTATTGGTGCAACCTCTACCCTGACCTCAACGGCTATGGGAGCGACGCCTTACGTTGAAGAAATATTACGCTGGCTCCCAGAAAAATCGAGGGAGGATGCTGAGTCTAGAGACTCAGCATCCTCCCTCGATTTTTATTCGCAAACAAGACCCTTATCTTGGCCGACAGCTCGAATTTTGCTGGCCGACGACAATGCCGACATGCGCGACTATTTGAAGCGTCTGTTGAGCCAGCAGTATGAAGTAGAGGCGGTAACAGATGGCGTGGCTGCATTAGCTGCTGTGCATCAGCAACGTCCCGATCTGGTGCTTACGGATGTCATGATGCCGGGACTGGATGGGTTCGGATTACTGCGGGAGTTGAGGGCTAATCCGCAAACAAAAGAGTTGCCTATTATCCTGCTTTCTGCTCGGGCTGGGGAAGAATCTCGGATTGAAGGACTGGAAGCGGGAGCAGATGACTATCTCATTAAGCCTTTCTCTGCCCGTGAACTGATGGCACGGGTGGATGCGAATCTGAAACTGGCTCAGTTGCGACAGGAAGCAACCCAGCGAGAACAGGCGCAGCGGCAAGAAGCAGAGGCGGCAAAGGAGCAACTGGAGATGGTTCTCTCCAGTATCCGCGATCAGTTTCTCGTCCTGGATTGGGAGTGGCGCTATAGCTATGTCAATGACCGAGTTGTAGAAACGCTGGGAATGCCCAAGGAAGCCTTACTAGGAAGAAACATTTGGGAGCTGTTTCCAGTGTTGGTGGGCAGTGAGTTTGAGCGGCAAGTGCGGCGGGTGGCGGCAGAACACATTTCAGTTGATTTCGAGTACTTCTACCCCTCCTGGAACCGCTGGTTTGAGAATCATGCCTATCCCTCGCCGGAGGGGATCGCGATTTTTGTTACAGAAATCACCGATCGCAAACAGACAGAAGAACTGGCACGCCGCACTGCTGCCATAGATGCGTTCCGCGTCTCTCTCGCCGATGCGTTGCGCCCGCTTGCCGCTCCGGTGGCAGTACAGACGACTGCCAGCCGCCTGTTGGGCGAACGTCTGGGCGCAAACCGCGTGTCGTATTTTGAGGTGCGCGGCACCGATTATGTCGTCGAGCACGATTATGTCGTCGATGTTGAACCCCTCAGGGGCTGCTATCCGATTGCGTCGTTTGGTCTAACGCTGCTGACGGCGTTCCGCAGCGGTCAAGCTGTATCCTCGGTTGATGTAGCAACGGACAATCTATCCCCAGATGAACAGTCCGCCTACGCAGCTATTCAGATCGGCGCTTACATCGGCATTCCCCTAATCAAAGATGGTGCGTTCGTTGCTGGCCTTGCCGTCCATATGCGGGGGACGCGAAACTGGACACCGGACGACATCACCCTAGCCGAGGAAACCGCCGAGCGCACCTGGGCAGCGGTCGAACGTGCCCGCGCTGAGACAGCTTTGCGCGCATCTCACGATACCTTCCACCATCTGGTGGAACATTCGCCGTTTGGCATCTATGTTGTCGATGCCGACTTTTGTTTGGCGCAAGTGAGCGTGGGGGCGCAGAAGGTCTTTGAAAACGTCCATCCCCTCATTGGGCGGGACTTTGCCGAAGTACTGCGCGTCGTCTGGCCGGAGCCATTCGCCAGTGAAGTTATTGCGCTGTTCCGGCAGACGCTGAAGACGGGCGAGCCTTATCATGCACCCAGCACGGTCGAACGCCGTTATGACATTGGCACGGTCGAGTCGTATGACTGGAAACTTGAGCGGATCGCGCTCCCAGACGGACGGTTCGGTGTGGTGTGCCACTTCTACGATCTGTCGGAACGCCAGCGCTACGAGACGGTACTGCGCGATCGCGAACAACGTCTGACCATTTCCACGGAAGCGGCACAACTCGGTGTGTTTGAGTGGCAAGTGCCGGAGGATGTTGCCATCTGGGAGAATGAGCGACTGTACGAAATCTATGGCCATACCCACGCCGATGGCACAGTTTCTAGCCAAGACTTTTTCGAGAATTACCTGTACCCGGAAGATGCCGAAGCATTTACGGCGCAACTGACCGAGGCAATGCAGACAGGCGTTTTACGACAAGCCACTTGCCGGATACGCCGTCAGGACGGTACAACGCGCTGGATTGAACTCAACGGCCAGTTTGAATTTGCCGCTGATGGTTCGCCTTTGCGCCTCGTGGGTGTGACCGCCGACATTACCGCTCGCAAACAGGCAGAAGAGCAACTGCGTGAATCTGAAAAGTTTTTGCAGGCAATCAACGAAACCGCGCCGAATCTGCTCTATATTTTTGATTTAAATGAACGACGAAATGTGTACGTGGGTCCGCAAATTTTTCCAATGCTGGGTGTTTCGCCTACAGACATGCAAGTACTCAATTCGCAGATTCTCGTTGAATTGTTCCATCCTGATGACATCGCACAAATTGAGCAGTATCACGACAGGATACAAGCAGCACGGGAAGATGATATTTTTACCATCGAATATCGGATGAAACACTCCAGCGGCAAGTGGCTGTGGTTATCAAGCCGCGACACAATTTTTGGCCGCGACGATCGGGGTAAACCCACACAAATCCTTGGTTCAGCCATTGACATCACCGATCGCAAACAAGCAGAAATTGCCTTGCAAACGCAGGCTCACGAATTGAGTCAAATGAACGCACAGTTAGTGCAAACAACAGCCCTCATCAATCAGCGCAATCAAGAGCTAGATCAATTTGCTCACATTGTTTCCCATGACTTGAAAGCCCCCCTTCGCGCAATTTCTAATCTGTCTATTTGGATCGAAGAGGACCTAGCAGATCAAGTGCCGCCAGACACCAAGCAAAACTTGAATTTGTTGCGATCGCGAGTGTCCCGCCTGGAAGCATTGATCGATGGTTTGCTGACTTACGCACGAGTCGGCTATCAAGACGCGCCGAATGAACCGTTTGTGCTAAGTGAGCTGTTGCTTGAAATCATTGATTCGTTAGCTATTCCGCCTGAATTTACGATCCAGGTTCCTTCTAACTTGCTAACTATAACCACTAATCGCTTACTCCTCAGTCAAGTCTTTACAAATCTGATTAATAATGCCGTCAAACACCACAATCGTCCCGATGGACAGATCCAAATTACGGCTCAGGTTAAAGCCCAGGGCTATGAATTTACTGTTTCTGATAATGGCCCTGGAATTGCACCCCAAAACCATAGTAAAGTTTTTGATATATTTCAAACCCTGAGCAGCAAAAAGAATCCAGAAAGTACTGGGATTGGATTAGCAATTATTAAAAAAATTGTCGACCGGATTGGAGGACACATCGATCTTAAATCCGAGTTAGGGCAGGGCACAACTTTCACTTTTATTTGGCCCTTTTCTCAACCAGATACAAACCGTTAGGGCAGGTTGACTCACAAATCTTTGTTGGAGCAGCGACCTCAGCTAGGAAATCATACCAATTCTGGAAAATAGCACGACAGATCAGATCCCCCCTAACCCCCCTTACAAAGGGGGGAATGGTCTTAGTCCCCCTTTGTAAGGGGGATTAGGGGGATCTGTATGTGTAGCCATGACAAGTAGATTTGGTATTACTTTCCTGGCTCACAGCTAAAATCCTCAATGCTCTTAACCGTTAATTCAGGCGATCGCATCGCTCAAAAATTTGGAGGAGAAAGCGAAGCAAGCTGCCATCAATGCACCCGATATCACAGGTTCCCATATTGAATCTTTAGCTTTAACAGGTTACCGTTTGACCAGTTTCTTGGAGATCTTGCGGAGGCGAATAGACTCAGGCGTCACTTCAACCAGCTCATCGGGGCCAATGTATTCCAGCGCGCGCTCTAGACTCATATCCACTGGAGATTGCAACTGCACCAGCTCATCACCCGTCGCACTGCGGTGGTTGGTGAGTTGTTTCGTTTTACAGATATTCAGCTCCAAGTCTTGGGGGCGGTTGTGTTCGCCCACAATCATGCCTCTGTAGACCTTAACACCGGGTTCAATGAAGAAAATTCCGCGATCTTCAGCATTCTTGAGAGCATAAAACGTCGCGGTTCCCTCGTCAAAGGAAATCAACACTCCATTGCGGCGTGCATTGATATCCCCCGCGATCGCGCGGTATTCCAAGAAACTATGATTCATGATGCCTTCCCCACGGGTCAGACGCATAAACTCGCCTCGGAAGCCAATCAAACCACGGGCTGGAATCACAAACTCAAGCTGAGAGCGCCCGTGGATGCCCATTTGCATATCTTGCATTTCGCCCTTGCGTTGGCCCAGACGTTCGATGCAACCCCCTACACCGTCTTCAGGCACGTCCAAGACCAAATACTCATAGGGTTCGCAGGGTTGACCGCTGACTTCACGATAAATGACTTGGGGTTGAGAAACCTGAAACTCATACCCTTCGCGTCGCATGTTTTCAATCAAAATGCCAAGGTGTAACTCACCTCGACCCGATACCGCGAAGCGATCGGGCGTATCCGCTTCCTCCACCCGCAGCGCCACATTGGTTTCTAGCTCTCGCATCAAGCGATCGCGGAGCTGCCGTGAGGTCACAAACTGACCTTCTTGTCCTGCAAATGGCGAGTCATTGACGCAGAACGTCATCTGCAAAGTAGGCTCATCCACCTTGATCAAAGGCAATGCATGAGGATCGCTGGGATCTGTAATGGTTTCACCAATATTGGCATCTGCAAATCCAGAAATAGCCACCAAATTACCCGCAGAAGAAGAGGCCAACTCAACGCGCTTCAGGCCATCAAAGCCCAGCAACTTTGTGATTTTAGATTTGACAATACTGCCATCTTCTTTAATCAGTGCAGCTTGCTGGCCCATCTTGATAGTGCCGTTATGGATTTTACCAATCACAATTCGGCCCAAATATTCTGAGTAGTCCAGGGTTGTCACCTGAAGCTGAAGCGGTCGTTCTGGATCGCCAGCAGGCGGTGGAACGTGGTGCAGAACTGCCTCAAAGAGAGGCTTCATATCCGTACTGGGCGTCTCAAGGTCATCTTGAGCAAACCCTGAAAGACCCGATCCAAAGAGATAAGGAAAATCGCACTGATCGTCGTCAGCACCCAGTTCCAAGAAGAGATCCAGTACCTTATCGATCGCAGCGTGGGGATCTGCCTGGGGACGGTCAATTTTATTGACAAACACAATAGGCCGCAACCCCTTCTCTAGGGCTTTTTTGAGCACAAATCGCGTTTGGGGCATGGGGCCTTCGTTGGCATCCACAATCAACAAACAGCCATCTACCATGCCTAAGACCCGCTCCACTTCGCCGCCAAAGTCAGCGTGACCGGGGGTATCAACGATATTGACCAAAACATCCTGATACCGCACCGCTGTATTCTTGGAGAGAATCGTGATACCGCGCTCGCGTTCGATGTCATTGGAGTCCATCACGCAATCTGGAACGTCTTCTCCTTCGCGGAACGTGCCGGACTGCTTGAGCAGTGCATCCACCAGTGTGGTTTTACCGTGGTCAACGTGAGCAATAATGGCAACGTTGCGAATGGGAAGACTCATAAAACCTGTTTCCAAATCAAGCCAATAATGAACAAAATGGATATATTAAGCTGTAATTGCGGCGATTGTGGGGCACAATTGCTCTCTATAATCGTAATAATTCCTTAATAATTGTAGCGCATTGATGGCAATGCGGTGTTGCTTGTAAACCCACTCAGAGGCGATCTTCAGCACCCGTTTTGAAATTAAATACCGCCATTTTGATTGAATGACTCTGTATTTGGTGAATGCTAGGTAGAATATTCCCTTCAATGCAGGGCTGATGGTTCAAGGTCAACTTCCCAAAATTGCTCGGACTGGGGCTTATTTGCTCATTCTTTGGCTAGGTTATCTAGTAGCTGGGCGGCTGCTGGCGGTCTACAATGTCCCCCCTGTCCTCTGGCTGGGAACCTTCCTGGCAACCCTCCATCTAGCCTGGGCGGGTACTGGAGCGATCGCAGTTGGGATGGTATGGGTGCTGGTTTTGATTTGGATTGCAGCGCTCGGCTATGCGATGCCAGTTCATATACAGTCCCTCGATGGGAGACCCTGGGCTATTTCTATCTTTCTGTTATGGGCCAGAGGCATTATCCTGGTTCTGATGCTGGCCTTTGCCCATCGATTCTTAGAGCCTTGGAATCTCCGACGCACCGACACTTTTTGGCTCCTAGTGGGGCTGGTTTGGAGTGCCTTAGGGTTGGGTGGACTGATTTATCATTGATTGACGTTAAGCATTCATTGCTATGGAAAAACCAACTGCATCGGACGTCCCACTGTCTCAGGACGCATCTGCCAGTGCCATTCTCAGCAATATCACGCCAGAACAATGGACTGCTATTGAAAAACTTGTATTGGAGCGTAGAGCCAAAACCAATCCCAAGCTGATTGATATCCGGTTTGTGGTGGATGTGGTTGTCACGCGGTTCTTTGTGGTGCTGATGGTGGGCAAAGATCGACGCGATCGCTCCCGCAATCATCCTGTCACTGGCCTTACTAAGCTTGGCAATACCTTTGCGGCTGTCCTGTTGCTTTTAGGGGCCAACCTAGTGATTAGTGCGTTTATCCTATTGACACTGTATCTAACCAAATCTGCTTTGAGAATTAATTTGATGCCCGGTCACATGTCCGAGCAACTGGAGAAATGGAGTAAATAAGAGAAATTGTTGGAGGGTTCTTCACGAATGGTGTCAGGGTACGGAACACCTATAGGATTAAAAGGATAGGCACCTTGCCGACTTGTTGCATCGGAGAAACTTTAGATGACGATTCAAACGGTTGCGACCAATCCTTTTTTAGACCAAAAACCCGGCACCTCTGGATTGCGAAAGCAGGTCACTGCCTTTCAGCAGCCGCATTATCTTGAAAATTTTATTCAATCTATTTTTGATAGCCTGGACGACTTAAAAGGTCAGACCCTTGTGGTGGGTGGTGATGGACGTTACTTCAACCGTCCTGCCATTCAAGTTATCCTGAAGATGGCAGCAGCCAACGGTGTAGGCCGCATTAAGGTGGGACGCGGCGGTATTCTTTCAACGCCTGCGGTCTCCTGTGTCATTCGTAAATACAATGCCTTGGGTGGAATTGTACTTTCAGCGAGCCACAATCCAGGCGGTCCGAATGGTGATTTTGGCGTCAAGTACAACATTAGCAATGGTGGTCCAGCTCCAGAAAAGGTTACGGAAGCTATTTTTGCCCGGAGTCAAGTCATTAACCAGTACCGCATCCTCTCGGCGCTGGATGTGGATTTAGATCGCCTAGGTGAAACAAAACTGGGCGAGATGGCGGTGGAAGTCATTGATTCAGTGCAAGACTACCAGGCGTTAATGGAGTCTTTGTTTGACTTCGATCGCATTCATTCCTTACTCACCAATGGTTCTTTCAGGATGTGCGTGGATTCCATGCACGCGGTCACTGGACCCTACGCGCATCAAATTTTTGAATCCCGCTTGGGTGCCCCAGTTGGGACAGTACAAAACGGAATCCCCCTTGAAGACTTTGGCGGCGGACACCCCGATCCGAACTTGGTTTACGCCCACGATCTCGTCGAACGGATGTTTGGCATTGATGCCCTAGACTTTGGGGCGGCTTCCGATGGGGATGGCGATCGCAATATGATTTTGGGCAGTCGCTTTTTTGTAACGCCCAGCGATAGTTTGGCGGTTCTGGCGGCCAATGCAACGCTCGTGCCCGGTTACAAAGATGGATTAGCCGGAATTGCCCGCTCCATGCCAACCAGCGAAGCGCCCGATCGGTTGCCGCAAAACTGGGGATTGCTTGCTATGAAACCCCCACGGGCTGGAAATTCTTCGGCAACCTCCTGGATGCGGGGAAAGCCACCCTCTGCGGAGAAGAAAGTTTTGGGACAGGATCCAATCACATCCGCGAAAAAGACGGACTCTGGGCGGTTTTGTTTTGGCTGAATATCCTAGCCGTCAAACAGCAACCCGTCGAGCAATTGATGCGATCGCACTGGCAAACCTTTGGGCGCAACTATTACTCCCGTCACGACTACGAAGGCGTCAATAGCGATCGTGCCAATACCCTCGTCACCCAGTTGCGGACTGCAATGCCCACACTAAAGGGGCGTAAATTTGGGTTGCGCGAAGTGGCCTACAGTGATGACTTCAGCTACACTGACCCCATCGATGGCAGCGTCAGTGACAAACAGGGTATTCGGATTGGCTTCACCGATGGGGCCAGAATTATCTACCGACTCTCAGGCACTGGAACCCAGGGTGCGACACTCCGGCTGTACGTCGAGTCCTATGAAGCCGATGTAGCCCAACACAATCAAGATCCTCAAGACGCCTTAGGGGACTTAATTGCGATCGCGGATGAGGTGGCCCATATTCATTCACTGACCGGGATGGATACTCCCACCGTCATCACCTAAGTTTTAGACTGGGAGTACGAGCTAGAGGCATGAGTCTCTAGCTAGAGTGAGACTCATGCGAATTAAGTCACAGGAAGCTTATCCGTTTTGTGGGGGCGTCGGTCATGATCGACCTAGAATGTATTCCTTTTGGGGCTGGTCATGGGGATGAAGGGGTTTCTCTATTGCTCAAAATGGGTCCTTACCGCGTTCTCCTGGATTGTGGATTGAAAGATCTGCGATCGCTCACCACCCACCCAAAACTAAAACACCAGACCTCAATTCATCCAAATTGGCCCGTCGATTTAGCACTTTGTTCCCACGCCCATCCCGACCACGTTCGCGGGTTTTGGGAATTGCGCCAAGCCTATCCCGACCTCCCGATCTATTCCAGCGATGTGACAGCACAATTGTTGCCGCTCAACTGGCTAGAGCAAGACACCACTCTCTCCTGTCAAACTTTGCCTTGGCGATCGCCCCTTGAAGTAGAAACAGGCTTAAATGTTGAGCTGTATCCCGCCGGACATTTGCCTGGAGCTGCAGCCTTTTTAATTACCTACACTCCAACTGTCAACCAGGGTCATTCCAACCAGCGAAGCTATACCGTCTTTTATACGGGCGATTTTTTGCTGTCCAATTCCCGTTTAGTAGATGGATTGCCCCTGTCAGAATTGCGGGGCCTCAATCCTGATGTTTTGATTTTAGAGGGGAGCTTTGGTATTGCTCGGCATCCCCACCGACGACAGCAGGAAACCCAAGTCGCCGAACGGATACTGTCCGCCATCCAACAAGGGCAATCCGTAATACTGCCTGTCCCTGCGTTAGGGCTGGGACAAGAACTTTTGATGTTGATGCGCTCCCATCACACCTTCACGGGCAAGGATCTAGATATCTGGGTGGAGGATTCCATTGCGCTGGGATGCGACGCGTACCTTAATTTTCTCCAACAACTTCCCCCAACGGTACAAAACTTTGCACAGCACCAACCGTTGTTTTGGGATGAGCGGATTCGGCCCCGTGTAAAACGGCTCAATACTCAGGGGAAATCGCGCGTTACGGATCGCCCTTGCATTGTCCTCGTGAGTGACACCACCGAGATTCAGGATTACGTCAGCCAGGGCGATCGCCCTTGGTTAATCTTGTTGCCGGAACGTCGCCCCCGCGAAAAGGCTGACTTAGGGGCGCAGGAACTCCATTCCATCGCTCGTGGCAATGCAGTAACCCTAGATACCTTCCTATTGGCAGAGCATTGTGATGGTCCTGGTACCACACAACTCATCCATAATTTACGCCCGCAACATATCGTTTTCATCCACGGCAGTTCTGAATATCTCGCCGATCTGACCAGTTTGGATGAATTAGCTAATCGATATCATCTCCATTCGCCAGGGATTGGAAAATCCTTAGAGCTTCCAGTCGGCGAAGGCTTAATCCAGCCGATCGCATCCACGGTAACCAACTCTTTTTACGAGGGTGAAGTCCACGAACTCGAACATGAAATTTTGGTTACGCTTCCGCAGCAATTACTCAAAGATCCGCGCTGGCAGAGCTTTGGAGACACAGGACTCATTGAAGCCAGTTGGCAAGGCGAAATGCTGGTTCTGCGAGGAATTTCACAACGAGAGTTGCTGGTGCAGAAACACCAAACCGTTGAACCTGACTTTCAAGGCTGTGCAAACTGCCGCCATTACCGAGGGCAGCGGTGTTGGAACCAACGCTCGACCCTTTACGGATTTAAGGTGACCCCAGACGGTTACTGTCCAGTTTTTGAAGCAGATATGGAGCCTGGGAATCAGATCGCCTAGAAACTTGAGAATCTTACAAAACTCTCAATCGTGGTTTGTTTCAGGATGCGGCTTGTGAATTTTCTCTACTTCAGGGCAATCTTCTGACACCAAAGGCTCCCCATCCAGTCTAGAAACAGAGGCTAATTTACGCGTAACAGCCCCAATACTTTCTAGGCGAACCATTTCTTCCCAAGAACAAACCTCGTCTTCTTCGTCTGTTTCATAGCGAAGAGTGACCAAGTCTCCTTCCATATCAATGATGCGAGCGCGTTCCAGCCAGCGCTGCTGGTCCCGCAAGAACACCCACACTTCGTGCCCTTCGCTATAAAGCTGATAAATCTTGCGATGTAGCATAGGGTTGCCTCTCCAAAACAAAGTCTCTCAGCCACCCCAGATGGGGATCTCTTGTCTGAAATTTGTTGCGCAATGCCGATCGGAAGCTGACGCTTAGTTTAGTACAGATTGCGAACGTTGCGCATTTTAAAATCTGGACTAGGAGGCTTCATGGCATTCTCAGGCATTGGCGACGAGACAACAGATTGACAAGAGTGTATCAAGTATGGAGGGTTTTCAACCATCGCACATTGAAGAATAGGCTTCAGATTCAACTCTAGCGTAACGCGTGCGGGAGCTTAATGCCCATTGGAATCTCATCTAACCCAATTTTTATGGACGTGCCAGCGCGTTGTAAGAACGGGAATCTGTCCTTAACAAAGACGCTCTATCCGTCTCAACCTACTCATTCATATTCTTATAAGTTGCCACAGCAGAGGGTGAAATTTGATTGAGATAGCGGAAAATCCAGTATTTGAAAACTGTATCCAGCATCACTGGAAAAGTCGCAATAAACATATTAATAAAGCTGCGATTGGACGGTAATCCGAAATGGTCTAAGGCGCTCTCAATAATGACCTCCCATCCGTGGGGAGAGTGAAATCCTACAAATACATCTGTCAATAAAATAATGATGAACGCTTTTGCACTATCGCTTAAGCCATAGACAATCTCATCAATAAATGTTTTAAGCGTGGCGATTTCTTGGCGTCCTGTAAAAATCAATAGAGCAAAAACGATTAAGGATAAAAGATCTGCAAAGATATTTTTGAGAGGTGCCTTGAGTTCTTTTTGAAAATCTCCTTTGAGTTCTACAGCCTTTTTCTTAAGAGCCTCTTGCATTTGTTGCGGGGAACGTGCCTTTTCAATCACAAGGTTTTGAAATTTCAGTTTTTCCTCATAGGACATTAATTCCGTCAAAAATTTCTCTTCAACCCGAGGGTTTACCCATGCTTCAATTTGTTCGCTTCCTTGCATACGATCGACGATGGGACCAATCACTAGGGATTTAGAGACCTGCTGGGTCAACAACGGCAAAATAATCAGTAAAAGCAAAAATCTTGTGGCCGCACGAGTGCGAACCCTTGCCGTTCTAAAATTCTGCACCACCTCTTCTTCAGTTTGAGGCGTGGGGTCAAGTTCGCGACGAAACCGATCGGCGGTTTTGAGGATGGAGCGTGGAATAAAACTGGTGCCTTCTGTCTGACTGGGCTTGCGATTATTTGGCGAACCGCTGAAGTTATAAAAAGAGTCTTTCACGGAGCGAAGTGACTGAGAGGGCTGTCCGTTAACGGGTAGACTGGTTGTATTAGAGGCTGCAGAGAGGGACTGGGGCGATCGCCAGGGTTCATACCGAATCAACACTGAATCAATGAACTGAAGTTTCGCTAAAATCTCTTGAGATACATCGATCGTTGCTGCGCTGACCGCCATATACGGGTCTGTGGAAAGGGAGTCCGTCGCAACAGTGCCTGGGGAGGCTACAGAGGACCGAGAGAGGTTTGGGGATTGCGGAGTAGATTGAGGCGGGGCCGCATCTACAACGGGGGTACAAAACTTATACTCCGTCAACCGCATCCGAATCGTTTTCAAATGCTTGTTGATTTGAGTCTGAAGGTACGTTGAAACAGCTCCCTCCCCTTGGCTCATCACATCAATGGTGTGGCCGTTAGCATGCTGATTTTCTAACCGTTTAATGGCTTGAGCAGCCTCATAGGCTTCATTCAAAGCCCGTTCTGGCGTAGTCCGATACCATTGCTCTGCCGCATTCAGCGATTGTTTCAATCTGGCCCACACAGAACGATTCATGGGGTAATGAAAGACACGTTAGATTAAGTATGTTGTATCCTATCAAATCTTATTTACCCAATTGTGCCGTCTAACGCTTTTTGGATTTCAGGATCGGTACAGTCCGGCAAGACGGACGCTCTGATCGCACAAGTGGAACAATGGGTGAGCCAACCTGCTGTTCTTCCAGTCCCAGGTTCCCCAGTGCTTCCAGCAGAGTCCACCGATCGATCGCTGCTTGTTTTTGCAACCAATGCGGATAACCGTAGCATTCTGATGCAACGCATGATGGTGCAATTAGAAGGGCGTGGCAATATTACCTCTACGACGCCCCTGGCTTTTTTTGAGCAGGAAGTGTTGCTCTTTTGGCCTTTGGTCATTCAGCAACTTCAGTTAAAGGGATATTTTCCTAGCCGCTTGCGCCCAGAAACGGAGCAAGCCTTAGCCCTTAAACTTTGGGGTCAGGAATCTATTGCACGTCTCCAAGCCTTTGAATCCGCCTCTGTGGACCGATGGGTGCGTCGGATTTTGGATTTAATTCAGTTGGCGGCATCCAGCGGGACGTCTCTCACCCAAATGGCGAAAAGGCTCAAGGCTGGTTTTTCCTTGCTTTCACTGCCGGATGGTTTGGCAGATCTGGTTCAACAATTGGCATTGCAGTGGCAAGACTGGTGTTTGACTCGGGGCTTATTAACCTATGGGTTGATTGCAGATTTGTTTTGGCAATACCTGTTGCCCCATCCCACCTATCGCCATCAATTGTCTCAACGCTTCAGTGCGATCGCAGCAGACGATGTCGACAATTACCCAGCCATCATGCGTTCGTTATTTGAGCAATTCTTAGACTTAGGGATGCCCAGCCTCTTTACCTATTGCCCCTTGGGGGGAATCCGGGAAGGGCTGGGAGCTGACCCAGAGTATCTTTTAGAACTCAAAGCATGCTGTATAGAGGTGAATTTACCTGTCTCCCTTGGATTGGAGTCACTTGAATCCGCCACCCAAGAGGATATGCTGTATCAGGTTTACCAGACCCTCACCCAAGGCTCCCTTGAAGTGTACGCAGTGCAGACCGTTTCTCGGATCCAGCTCTTGCAACAGGTGGCAGAACAAGTCATTGAAATCATCCAACAGGGAACTGTCCGACCTCAAGATATTGCGATCGTGGGGCCAGGGGTGGATCCATTGGCCCGTTATACCCTGATTGAAGCCCTGCAACGGGCGGGATTGGCTGTAGAGTCCTTGCGGGATCAACGCCCTCTCCAAAGCGTTGCGATCGCACGAGCGTTACTCACGTTACTGGCCCTCATCTACCCCGGCTTGGGACACCTGATTGAAACAGAACAGATTGCCGAACTCTTAGTTGTTCTAACAGCTTCTTCAAATCCTTCAGATTCCATTGACCCTGTCCGCGCTGGACTGCTGGCAGATTATTGTTTTAGACCCGATCGCGATCGTCCAGAGTTATTGCCCATCGAGGTCTATGCCCGTTGGGACCGTTTGGGACACCATACGGCCCAAGCTTACGAAAACATTCGAGGATGGATCGCGCAGCAACAGGGTAACCTGGGCACCACCTTAACCCTGAGTCCTGTTTTTGTGATGGATCGCGCCATTCAAACCTTTCTGACCCATCGGCCCTTAAGCATCGATCGCCTCACCGTTTTGCGAGAACTTATCGAAACAGCTCAGCACTATTGGGACATTGATAGCCGCCTGCGTAAGACGGAACACCCTTGGCTGACTCTACCGGAAACGGTTGAATCTTTTATTCAACTCTTAAGACGCGGGGTGGTGACAGCCAATCCCTACCCCACTCAGACAGGAGTCCAGACTCGGCCCGCTATTGTACTGGCCACAACCTTTCAGTATCTGAACGCTCGCCTGCACCATCGATGGCAGTTTTGGCTGGATGCGGGGTCTCAACTTTGGCAATACAGTGGAGGAACCGCGCTGTGGGGTGCTCCCTTATTCCTAAAATCCTTTCCAGAGGACCCTCAGCCATCCTCAGAAAATCTGGTGGATGATTTCAGATTCAGAAAAACACTCCTCGATTTACTCGGGCGCGTGACGGAGCGGATATACCTTTGCAACAGCGAATTGGCCGTTAACGGACAAACACAAATAGGGCCATTACTACCTTGGGTAGAAATGGCCCTGCCAATACTCGTTAAGGAAGCGTAACTGAGCTTATTGCAAAACTTCTAAACGAACAGAAGAAACACCACTACTGATTGTGCCTAAAACTTGAGCGGCACCCATAGACAAATCAATCACGCGATCGCCCACATAAGGACCGCGATCGTTGACTCGCACGACCACAGAGCGACCGTTATCCAGATTGGTCACCCGCACCCGAGTTCCAAGGGTAAGGTCTTACTTGCTGCCGTCAGAGCGTATTGGTTATATCTTTCACCATTAGCGGTTAGGTTTCCATGAAACCCAGGGCCATACCAAGAAGCCATCCCTTGCATCTGGAAACGAACTGGACCCATCGCGATGGTTTGGACATCCTTGGGCTTAGGTAGTCCCTCAATTTCTTTGAGTGCTTCGGCCCTGCCTAACTGATAGCGCAACCGATTGGCAATTTGCAGGGCATCCTTGCCTGCATTTTTGTTGGCGTTGGGGAGAAGGGTATTGCGGCTCGTCACTTCAATTAAATGCTGGCTGCCAGAACGGATGAGATAGCTCTGACGTTTCTCGCTCCAAATCACTTTAATTGTTTTTGCATCGAGCCCTTCTTCCTCAAGCTGATTCAGCTTTGCGGCAATTTTAGTAGCGCGCCAAACTGGATCGTTCACACTATTAGCTTCATTCGCTTCGGGTTGTGCAAAACTTCCAGGCTTAGAATCAATGCTGGCTACTTTGATACCCGTAGGAGCCGATGCGCTGGATTCAGCCCCAAGGAACGTCACAACTGGAATGTTCCGAACATAAACAGTGGTGGCTTGACGACCCGAATGGGAATGGGTGCGAATGGTGGCGATGACAGATTTGGGGGTTGCAACTGCACCCTCTAATTGGCGCTCACCCAATTTAGTAGCATTGGCAATTTGGGTAGGCTCCGAAACTTTTTGACCCGCAGCTCCGGCACTCGGATGGCTGTCATCGGGATTGACGCGATCTTGACTGGCCTCACTAGGAGACACATTACTAGCTGCGGTCACGCTTAAGGCAGCAGCTAATCCAGTTAAAAGTACTTGCTTCATAGGAGGTCCGTTGAAAGGGGCACTTAAGAGAACCGAGTCATTTTTGTGCAAAATCATTGCTTTCAAAGCACTTTGCTAACTCAGACTCGTCGTGTATTTATGCTTCGTGTTCGGAACTGCTCTACATTATCATGAGTTCCTTTCCCCAAAGATCCGAGTATCTCCCTACAGACACCCAGCAAGCGTTAAAAAACACAGTTTGGATCCCCGCTCCAGAAGGTAGATAAATTCTGGCAAAACCTGACACGGCCAAAGTTTGAGTGGAGCCATTGTTAACTCTTATGTATTTAATATGTTTATAATTTTTTGATATTTGATTTGTTTTTCAAAACTCTTTTTAGCCAAAAGTCTCTTGACGAATGAAAATCTTGTGCGTGTACTTTGTAATGGCAGAGAAAAGTTCTGTAATTATACTGAGGCGGATCTTGCAAGGCCGAGCGTAATGTTTTTAGGGCGCTAGAAAGAGGTATGGAGCGCGGACCGATACAATACATTTTGGCGGTACCCCTTTTGGAGTGTCTCTGCAAACCCTTTGAAAAATACAACTTTATATGGATTACCGAGACGCGGGTGTGGATGTTGAGGCGGGGCGAGCGTTTGTCCGGCAAATCAAGAATATGGTAGACCGTACCGCCCGTCCTGAGTGGTAGGCGGGTTGGGTGGATTTAATGGATTGTTTCGACTCCCTTCTGGCTATGAGCAACCCATCCTAGTTTCAGGAACTGATGGGGTGGGAACAAAGTTGAAGTTGGCCCACGACCTGGATTGTCACAATACAGTCGGAATAGACCTGGTGGCGATGTGCGTTAACGATGTGTTGACTTGTGGGGCTGAGCCTTTATTTTTCTTGGATTATGTGGCGACTGGCAAGTTGGAGCCTTCTCAATTGGTGCAGGTGGTAGAAGGAATTGCACAAGGATGCGAGCAGGCAGGATGTGCGCTGTTGGGGGGTGAGACGGCTGAGATGCCTGGGAGTTTTATCAGGCCGAATGAGTACGATTTGGCGGGGTTCTGTGTGGGGATTGTGGAGGAACGTCTTTTATTAGATGGGTCTCAAATCCAAGTGGGAGATGTAGCGATCGCCCTAGCCAGCAGCGGGGTCCATAGTAATGGATTCAGTTTGGTCCGCAAAATTGTGAGCAATCGCCAATTGAGCTGGAACGATCGTCCGTCTGGTTTGGGTGGGTTGTCTTTGGGAGAGGTATTTTTGACGCCGACCCAACTCTATGTCAAGCCCATATTGGCAGCTCTAAAAGCTGGGCTTGACATTCAGGGGATGGCCCATATTACGGGGGGCGGTTTGCCAGAAAATTTGCCTCGATGTTTGAGTGCGGGTCAATCTATTGAGATGGATCCATCGCGATGGCCTGTGCCTTCAGTGTTTCAGTGGTTGGCTGAGGCTGGGGATGTGTCGCCGGATGCGATGTACAACACTTTTAATATGGGTGTGGGTTTTGTCGTCATTGTTCCGTCCCAGAAGGCTGAGGCTACGATCGCTTTTTTTGCCGAACATGACATTGCGGCCTATGCGATCGGGCAAGTGGTGGCTGGGGAACAGAATTTATTGGGTTTGTAATGGGGGCAAAATCATTTTACCTATTCGTTTTGAAGTTATTGTCGCTACCATGAAAATATAGTTGGTGAGATGGATCTGCTATGAGCGTTTTAATCTCAGACGAAATTCTGCAAGCCTCTCGGCTTAACCCAAGTGAGTTTCGCCAAGAAATTGCGTTACATCTGTTTGAAACAGGCCGTTTAACGCTGGGATATGCTTCTCAATTAGCGGAGATGCCTCTCAATGCCTTCCGCCAACTTCTCAAGCAACGAGACATTCCCCTCTACTCCTATGATGTTGAAGACTTTGAATTAGACCTGAAAAACTTACAGGAGCTGGGGCGACTGTGATTATCATCAGTGATACATCAGCAATCACCAATCTGGCTGCAATTCAACATTTAGACCTTCTATCCCAACTTTACAATCGAGTCACTATCCCTGAAGCTGTATATCTTGAGCTTGCAAAGATCGAGCCGCCTGTTCCAGGGACTCTAGAAGTTCAAACCGTTCCCTGGATTAAAGTCAGGCAGGTATTGAACCGCGAGGTTGTTGAACGATTGAGGGTTGAGGCGAAGTTAGATCCTGGAGAGTCGGAAGCGATCGCCCTTGCTCTAGAGCTTAATGCCGATTTGCTGTTGATTGATGAGCGTCGGGGTAGAGCAGAGGCTAATCGTTTGGGAGTAAGGATTACTGGATTGCTGGGTATTTTGGTGGAAGCAAAGCAAAGAAAGTTGATTGTTGCAGTCAAAATACAGAAATTAAGGTAGACGGTGGTGGGGAAGGAGCGTATACACTCCGATTCAACGTTGAGATTTTTCATACAAATCCCCCCACCCTTGTGGGTTAGGGGAGTGCGATCATCCTGCATCTAGTAGGCTAGGTTGGGTTGACGTTAGAAACCCAATCACAAACTTCTTCAAATAACTTGAACCAGAGATCGCTTTTACTTGAGTTAATACGATAGAAATGCGATCGCTTTGCAGCCAAACGAGAGAAGGCGATCGCGTTTGTTTTGTTTAGGCTGGTGATCGCTTCTGCTTAAGTTGAAATAGCACAAATTCAATCATTTTGCGACTGATACGAAAAAGGCGATCGCATTTGTTTTGCTGGAGTGGGC
>JAAURS010000375.1 GCA_012032135.1 Acaryochloridaceae cyanobacterium RU_4_10
CGCCACGCGGGCCTTGCGCTTTCCGAGGACCGACGGCATGCTGAATGTGGTGATGTTTGCTGGAGTCGTAGTCGGTGTTGCTGCTGTCGAGAAATTTAGGTGGAGGGCCAGGGACATGTATAGTCGGGCCTGGTTGATGGATCAAATCACCATTATCTAGGCGGTCGCGCGGCGGAAGTGGAGATTTTTGGTGACTCTGAAATCACCATTGGAGCCAGTAGCGATCTCAAGGCTGTGGCGAGTTTGGCCAGGGAAATGGTGACTCGTTTGGGGATGTCTGACTTGGGCAATATTGCTTTGGAAAGCGACAGCGAACGCGAGGTCTTTTTGGGTCGAGATTGGGGCAGCCGTTCGGAATACTCTGAGGAGATGGCGGTCCAGATCGATCGACAGGTGCGTCAAATTGTGACGCACTGCTATGAAGAAGCCCGTCGCATCATCCGAGATCACCGGACGTTGATGGACAGCTTGGTAGAAGCACTCTTAGATCAGGAAACGCTAGAAGGTGAGGATTTCCGCTCAATTGTGAAACAGTTCACCCAACAAGCGATTAAGGAACCTGCCTATGCAAGTTCTTTAACGGCTTCTTCTTATACAGCGGAACCTCAGGCGCAGTCTTTAGAATAGGTTGATTGAATTCTCAATCAATTTTTTGTGAGTTGCAGGCTCCCTAGGGCTCCCTAAATCCCCCATCCTGGGGGACTTTGAGTTATACGAGGGAGCTTTAAGAAGGGAGGGTGCACAATCAAAAGATGCGTGTTTTGCCTGAGTCTTCAGCTTATTTTTTAATTGCCCACGGCAGCCGAGATCCGCGATCGCGGCGGGCGTTGGAAGCCTGTGCGATGTTTGTGCGGCAAGCGTTGGACCCGAGTCAATCTTTAGAGCAGGCTTGGCCGTTTGTGGGGTCTGGTGTCTTAGAGTTTGGCGATCGACCCCTTGCGGTTCAAATTGAAACCTTTGCAAAAACTGCATCCCGTGATGGCGTCCGTCAGATTTTTTTGCTGCCGTTGTTTCTCATGTCTGGCAATCATGTAAATCAAGATTTGCCAGAGGCTATGCAAGGGGCACAACACCATAGTGTCCCAGAGTTGATCCTTTGCCCCCACCTCGGATCTCATCCCGATATTCACAGTCTAGTGCGCGATCGTATGAACGAGACCCCCTGCGATCGTTGGATCTTATTGGGCCACGGCACGCGACGCTCCTACGGCAATCAATCTGTTGAGATTTTAGCCGAACAACTGAATGCAACACCAGCGTTTTGGGCGACAGAACCCGACCTAGAAACTCAACTAGAAACATTGGTTGGAGGAAATATCCATCAACGGGTTGGCATCGTGCCCTATTTTCTCTTTACAGGGAGTATCATAGATGTCATTTCTAAGGATATCCATAGATTAAAATCAAGGTTTAGTGCACTGGATTTACAGATGACACAACCGCTAAATCCTAGCGCTCAAATGGCTAAGCTTTTGTTAGATCGCTGTGCATCGGTTTCAGCTTTACAGCGGTGAGGTACAACAGAGTTTTAGATGACAGATCAAATGATGGATAAGGACGATCCTGGGGTGGGAAAAGTCTATTTGGTTGGGGCTGGACCGGGCGACCCGGGGCTGATGACCGTAAAGGGAAAAACCCTACTCGAACATGCGGATGTTGTGATTTACGACGCCCTTGTGAGCGAATCGATTCTGGCCGCGATCAATCCATTGGCCGAACGGATTAATGCAGGTAAGCGCAGGGGGAATCATTCTCTACTTCAATCTGAGACGACAGCTTTATTGATTACCAAAGCCCGCGAACATGCGGTAGTAGTGCGTCTCAAGGGGGGCGATCCTTTTGTGTTTGGTCGGGGTGGTGAGGAAATGGTAGACCTGATCCAGGCTGGGATTTCTGTTGAAATTGTGCCAGGAATTACCGCAGGCGTTGCTGCTCCAGCCTATGCAGGCATTCCTATCACCCATCGTGACTATGGATCTTCGGTGACGTTTGTGACGGGGCACGAACATGCAGGAAAGTATCAGCCGCAAGTGAATTGGCAAGCGATCGCCCAAAGTTCGGACACGATTGTGGTTTACATGGGCATTCACAATCTGGCCCATATTTTGGAGGCGCTTCAAGCAGGTGGAAAACCTTCAGATACGCCGATTGCGTTAATTCGATGGGGAACTTGTCCCAATCAATCGGAACTGGTGGGGACGTTTGCAACTATCTTGTCGCAGATGGAGCAGGTGGGGTTTGAGGCTCCTGCGATCGCGGTGATTGGGAATGTGGTGAATCTCCACGGTCTGTTGGCGCATGGTTCGCCTTCGATGCTACAGGTAATGCGATCGGATTGAGGTGACGGCTTGGGTTGATGGGTCGGCGATCGTACGATTGCTTTTTACAGGTTAGGGCGATGGTTTCTGATACCTGATGACCTCAAAAATCTATCAGTCCCAAACTGACTTGAAGGGCTTGATTAATATGCTGCATGGTTTCGGGGTTTACAGTTCCTAAGCGTTTGATGAGCCGCTGTTTATCAATGGAACGGATTTGATTGAGCAGCACGACGGAGTTTGCACTTAAGCCTCCTTCGGGAGCCTCTGCCAATACTTCGGTTGGATATAGGGTTTCGTCGAATTGAGTACTGATTGCGGCAACGATGGTAATGGGGCTGTGAATGTTTGCGATATCATTTTGCAAGATCAGGGCGGGGCGTGTTTTTCTAATTTCTGAGCCAAAAGTTGGATCGAAGTTCACAAGATAAATATCCCCTCGTTTTAGTGTTGGAGCTTTTTTTACTGCCATGTTTCATTTTCAAGCGCGAACCACTCTTGAGTAAGATTTTCGTCGCGCTTTGCGCGATGAATTGCACCTGCTTTGACTTGTTGGCGCAGTGTTTCTTTGTGAAGCTGGGCTATGTAATGTTGAATGGCTTGGTCAATGAACTGACTTCTTTCACCTTTGTTGACTTGACGCTCTAGCAGTTCTAGGGTTTCGCTTTTGAGGGTGATGTTGATGCGTTGGACCATAATGTTACACATAGTACGTGTGTATCTTTAGTGTAGCCTATCCGATCGCACTCCTCTCTACTACAATTTGAGCCGATCGCATTCCTGAGAGAAAAACTTAGCTATTGCTACCATCAAACTGAAGCCAACTGAAGTCCAGTATCCTCAAAATGCAAAACAATAAGTTGAGGTGCTTTTAGGGGAAGCATTGCATAAGTCTTCCCCAAATCATCGCTGAACTCAACCAAAAAAGTTTCAGGTGCTAGCTCCTCAACAACCGTACCAACCTGACCCCGAACCAGGTTCTGCTCAGGCATATCATCGGCTAATGCTACAACATCTAAAAGGCGAACGATATCGTTCATTGTATTTATCTCCTTAAAGGACATAGCAACTGGTCAATCTAGGGAAATCTTCTCCCTTTCGGACAATCCAACCGCTACGAACCATTGCCTGTCCAGTAAATCCATCTAATGGGAAGTCTAGCACGTACAACTGTCCATGCTCGATTGCCTCAGTTGGCTTTGAATCATAGATTTGAGCAGCACTCAACAAAGCATCTCGGAGAAGTTCTGCATTATCAGCCGTCAATCCAAGTGCAGCCGCAAAAACACGAGCTTTATGTTGACCTCGTCGATGGTTGGTATTGAGACAATAACCTCGAAGCTTCTCCATATCTACAAAAGCGCGGTCACAATTGGGTAATTTCATAACTCCTCAAAACACCCGATGATGTGTTTCCCAATCATGATTTTAGAAAACTGCCATGCCCCCTCTACAAAAACTGCGGACTTTTGGGGCAAAGCAACCGCCTAAATCTGCCCTAAACTTTCAGCAAATCAGTCTGACCGCTTAAAGAAACGGCCTGATTCCTTTGGGTAAACTCATCCAACAACCGAAAGAATAATTCAAACCCAGCCTTCTCGTCATGGCAAGACAACATAATCAACTTTGCCCACGAAGTCACAAAGTTTCCCCCCAGCTTATCCCTCTTTAGTCACTTTCGTCGGAGTAAAATAGAAAGAAAGGCTGAAACCAAGGAGGGGACTATGACAGCACCTAGAGACCCCAAACCAACGGTCAACTTTATAGATACTTATTGTACCTACTA
>JAAURS010000376.1 GCA_012032135.1 Acaryochloridaceae cyanobacterium RU_4_10
ATTCGCATAATGCAACCCCATCGCCCACCTGCACGCCGGATTGAATCACCGCGTGAGCGCCAATCGCAACCCCTTGCCCAAGCTTTACTGTTGGAGCGATCGCTGCCGTGGGATGGATTGCAGGTTCTGGTTGCCAAGGTTGATAAAACAAGCCCAGAACCTTGGCAAACAACAGACGTGGGTTCTCCGTTACAACCCAAGCAATGCCACGTTCCAGCGCAACCTGAGTGAGGTCCAACTTTTGCGGCAAAATCAGCACGCTCGCCCCAGTTTCAGAGACCCAATGGGCAAAGGCTGAACTCTCAATAAATGCGATCGTACCTTTGCTGGCCTGCTGAATCGCTGCAACCCCCAGTAAATCTGGATTAAGTTCAGGAGCCTCTGTCAGACTCGTCTGGGCCTCACACAAGTCCAGCCGTCGAACCAAGTCCTGAAAATCCATAAGATGACCTATCTGATAACCTGCATATCCTTAATCAGCCACGCCTGATTTTGACGGACCGCAATGTATTGCACTTTATAGGTATCTCCCTTATAGGACTGACTGCCAATTAACTTATCCTGCTCAAAATACTGACCCGATTCCTTCACGACCGCCTTCACAACCGCTCGATCCTTGCCCGTAGGCTCAACAGACTGAATATCCAGTTGGTCCAGCGTATATTGCCAATACCCTTTACTCCGCTTGGCCTGAGTAGCGCTCGCTTCCCACTGCGATCGAACGGGTTCTGCTAGAACGGTCTTGAGGCTGGAGGTATCGTATTGCTGGCCTAACGCCGCAGCCTTGGCAGATTGCCAAGACTTCACCAATTCTTCTGCATCCGTTTGGGTGAGCGGCACTGTTTTAACCGTAGGGGAAGGCTGAGTCGCAGAAGAACTTGGTAGCCCTGCAGAAGCAGCACCCGACGGTGAAGGTGCGGTCGAACCCCCACTTGAAGGCGAACCCGTTGGTGATGGGATCGCAGTGGGTTGTACGGTTGCGCTGGCCTCTGGCGAGGACGTTGCAATCGGATTTCCTGATGTTGCTACAGGTGCAGGCTTAAACATTTTTCCAAGGGCAAGGGCTCCCGCTACAACTCCAACCCCTAACAAGGCTGCAATCGCCCAAGGAACCCAAGGGGTTCGCCGTGCTTGGGAACCAGAACGAGTCCTCGTCCCTCGTTGCTGTACTTTTTTCCGTAAGTCTTGGGTATTGTTGGAATAGGAAGGTGTTTTTGGATTGGACTTGCGCTGGTTTTTGGGGAGGGTCTGGGATGTTGTGGCTCCTGATGCCAGAGAAGACTGACCCGCTAAAACAGCATCTAAGTCCCCATCCGCAGACCAACCGCTTGAGTCTGTCCCCCATAAAGATGAAGATTCCCTTAACTGGGTCTGAGACCATCCTGCTTCTGACGCAGCACCTTGAGGCTCCATAGGCTGGGAAATGGATGAAGGTGACTTCCCTATCTCTCTAGACTTCAGCTCGGAAGGCTTGGCAAACAGCGTTGCACCTTGGCCTGCAAGTCCAGATTTTGCCACCGTTACAGTAGCGGGTTCCAGTTCGTCGATCGCATTTTGAATGGTTGGATCGTCAAAATACTTCTGTAAAGACACTTTTCGATCCGCCAAGTCTCGAAAGTAGGGGTAGACCTCGTGCTGGAGCCAGTTTTCGGTATATAAATACAGCCCTGGAATCAGATCCACTGCCCCTTCAGAATATTGGCGCATGAAGTTGAGGGAGTCCTCATCCTGGCTCATCATCAAACTATGATGGGCAGATTCCGGTTGACCCAATAATAACCAACACATCCCTAGCTCAATAGCAATATCTTGGCGATCGCCCAGTTGAGTGAGCAGAGTTTTGCCACGTTCGATCAAATCGGGTTTCCCCTCAGAAACGCCCCGAGCAATCAAGGCATACACAGCCAGATAAGACGCCACCGCTGAGGGACGGGCAGCCTCCCGCTCAAATAATTCTTGCTGCTCGGCAACCGTCAAGTACTCCCGCAGTTGCTGAATAAACCGCAGGAAATCATTCACGCTCAGGCCCGATCGATCGTCTTGGTTTCCATCAATTCCATCTCGATCGTTGAGCATAGCCTGCAAAAGGTCTAACCCCTTGGTTCGCAGTTCCGGCTCAGCTCCATTGAGTAATTCAAGGATGCGATAGGGTCTCAGTTTGTAAAGATCGCCGCGAATCTCAGCCTGCACGTCAGGGAACTGTTGTTCCTTCTCTAATAAAGTCAATCCCGCTTGGAGTGAATCTCCTCCTGCTTCAAATTGGCTTTGCTGCCATTGTTCGCGCCCCAACTCAAGGTTGGCGAGTGCCATTGCTAAAATCACATCGCTTTCTAGCGCCCCAGCACTCGTCGGGACTTGGGCTAAGTCTATAGGACGCTCTAGATAGGCAGTCCCAATTTTCAAAATTTGTTGGTAAGCTCCAATTTCTTGGAGTAATAGTAAAACCCCTGCAAGCTTTGTGTCGATGACATCCAGCGGTAATCCAATAGGGGCAGAGGCATCGGCTTGCTCCTCTAAGTCAGCCCATTGCCGATCGTAAATTTGGCGCTTCGTTGGGGTGGAAAGTGCTGTAAACGCTTCTTCAAGCAACTGTTTTCTTGCCGCGATCGCCGTATTTGAGTATTCCTGCCGAGGTAACTGTTGCAAACGGTCTTCAAACGCCTGTTGAAGTTGTTCGGGCGTTGCCCGAGTCGGCACACCTAGAATTCTATAGAAGTCTAAGGGAATTTGCACAATGGACGTCCTTGGCAGCAAATAAAATGAACGACAAAAACTCGAACGACAAATCTCAAACAATGAGGTAATTTTGCATTATCATAACCTGCACACCCTCACCGTATACTCAAATAGCCGTTAATTTATTAACGACCTTTTTCGATATCAACCGATCGCGCTAGCATTACGGGCATAAATCAACCTCATTCCCCACCTCATCCGCCCGATCTAAAGTGCAGTAGCTTTGAGAATAATCTTTAAGCAGGACAGCCATTAAGATATTAAAGTGCGTAAATAACGTCCAGCGCGTCGATCCGGTGGACGCAACTTTAACAGTATGCCAGTCGCACAAGACACCCCTAAGGATAATTCATGGTTCAGGAACGAGTACTCCCTAAATTTCCAGCCCCCTCAGTGCATATTAGCCGAGAAGAAGGTCTCATTCTCTATGAGGACATGGTGCTGGGACGTAGTTTTGAAGACAAATGTGCTGAGATGTACTATCGCGGCAAAATGTTTGGCTTTGTCCATCTCTATAACGGACAAGAAGCCGTTTCCAGTGGTGTGATTAAAGCAATGCGCCCTGATGACTATGTGTGCAGTACCTATCGCGACCATGTCCATGCATTGAGCGCTGGAGTTCCTGCCCGTCAAGTGATGGCAGAACTCTTTGGTAAAGCCACTGGATGCAGCAAGGGTCGGGGCGGCTCCATGCATTTGTTCTCTGGAGAACACAACCTTTTGGGTGGATTTGCCTTTGTCTCTGAAGGGATTCCGGTCGCCACGGGTGCGGCTTTTCAAACCAAGTACAGGCGCGAAGCAATGGGCGATCCCACAGCAGATCAAGTCACGGCTTGTTTCTTTGGAGATGGGGCATCCAATAACGGTCAGTTTTTTGAATGTCTGAACATGGCAGCACTCTGGAAACTCCCCATTTTGTTTGTGGTAGAGAATAACAAATGGGCGATCGGAATGGCCCACGATCGCGCTACATCCCAACCTGAAATTTATAAAAAAGCCAGTGTTTTTGGGATGGCTGGGGTGGAAGTGGATGGAATGGATATCACGGCAGTCCACGCAGTCGCGCAAGAGGCGGTTGCCCGCGCTCGTGCTGGGGAAGGTCCAACCCTGATTGAAGCCCTAACCTACCGCTTCCGAGGCCACTCTCTCGCTGACCCCGACGAGCTGCGGTCTAAAGAGGAGAAAGACGAATGGTTCCCACGGGATCCAATCAAACGATTTGAGACCTATCTCATGGAGCAGAATCTGGCCACCTCCGACGATCTCAAGGCGATCCAACAAAAGATTCAAGCCCAGGTGGATGAGGCGGTGGAGTTTGCCGAACAAAGCCCCGAACCCGACCCTAGCGAACT
>JAAURS010000377.1 GCA_012032135.1 Acaryochloridaceae cyanobacterium RU_4_10
TCATCCAATCCAGTTCTGCAAGTTCTTGCTCAAACTGCTCAAAAGCAACGAAGCGCTGTTGCAAACTTTTGAGCTTGCCTTGAAGTTGTTGGGCTTGCAGTAAGGATCCGTTTTCTTGGGTGACCAGTTCTCCTACCAAGTTGTTGAGGCGATCCAAACGGAGGAAATCAACCCGCACGGTTCCTTCCACGGTGGAGGTATTGGTGGCAGGAGCTTTAGATTCCTGAGTTTTTTTGTTTGAAGGTACGGACTCTACAGGGACAGAAGGGATTGGGGGTTCAACGATGCTTTGTACTACCGTTGGAACGCCTGCGGGCACGGAAGAAATTTCACTCCATGCAGTCACGCTACTCTCTTCAAGAGTGGGTGCCGCCTGACCAAAAAAGTCGCCTAGGTCGCCATACCCGCTATCTAGGGATAGGGGTACCGCTTCAAATGGGCTGCTTTCACTGAGATCGAGCGGGTTTTGGTCGAGCAATCCTTCCAGATCGCCATATCCTGAATCTAGGAACAAAGGAGCGGTGTCAAAGAATTGGGTTGACTCTGAGGGGACTGTGGGTGCTCCAAAGAAGTCGTCAAGATCACCAAAATCTGATGCAGTAAAGCCTGACTCTGTAAACTCTGATGAACCGCTAAGGGAAGTCCCCAGAGAATTTTCAGAAGTCTGTTGGGGTTGGGTGAGAGCTATCAGGGCTTCACTGGGGCTGCCGCCTCGTTCGCGATCGCCCCCCAATACCAATGCTTGAGCCTTCCGCATATCCGTGAGAAGTAATTCGCCGATCGCCAGTGCCTCTTGAGGGTTGGCTTCTAGGGCTTGAATGGTGGTCTGAGCGATCTCTGCTAATCCTGGCAAGCCCAGCAATTCGCCAATCCCAAAAAAGATATCGGCTGTAGCCCTTACCTCTCCTGCAATAGGAGGGACATTAGGATGCTGCAGAACTCCCGCTAAGCGATCCATTTCCCGTTGGACATCGCCAGTAAACACTTCACGAACAATATCAATTCCCAATTCCGCTGAAGTGGGTAATTCGATATCTGCCCCTAAATCTTTGGCTAGAATCGTTTCTAGAAAAGAGAAAATAGGTTCGGCCTGTTCCCAAGCTGCGGCTTCATCATAGTGGCCGAGTTCGATTTGAGCTTGAAGGGGTACCCGCAAACAGTCAAAAGCCTGTAACAGCGCACCCTCAAGGGCCTCATTAATGGGATCTTCCCGGCGATAGAGAGCCCGGAGGATATCCTCTAATTTATGGGCAATTTTCTGAATACCAGGAAGTCCCACACTGGCTGCCCCCCCTTAATGGAGTGGGCCGCCCGCATCAATTGATGAACATGGGGCAGATCGGACTGGGTGCGGAGCGTCAGCAACCCATCTTCCAGTACTTGCAATAGCTCTAACGCTTCTTGCTCAAAAAACTGGTAAGCCTGATCTCGGATAGCGCTGTCAGTCTTTGACATGGGGTACCTCTAGCTGACCTTAAACTGGGCGACGCTCAATTGAAGTTCTTTGGCAACTTCTAGCAATTTGCTGAAAGATGCAGAGACTTCTTCAGATCCCTTAGAGGTGTCGTAGGCAATGGTCGCCACGTTATTCATGGTTTGACCCACTTCAGTTGCAGCTTGAGTTTGCTCTTTAGACGCTTGGGAAATTTCTTGAATGAGCTGGTTGACCAAGGCGCTAGAAGCAGAGATTTGACCCAGTTTTTGCCGGGATTCTTCCACCAGCTCCGTCCCTGCAACCACCTGTTCTGTCCCAGCTTCCATGGCCGCAACCACTTCGTTGGTTTGGGCTTGAATTTCTTCCACAAGTTGTTCGATGTCAGCAGTAGCAGCAGCAGATTGTTGTGCTAGGGCACGGACTTCTTCTGCAACCACACTGAAACCCCGTCCTTCTTCTCCCGCTCGGGCTGCTTCAATGGCAGCGTTGAGTGCGAGTAGGTTGGTTTGGGCTGCAAAGTTACCAATCAGGTTGACCACTTTGGAAATCTTTTGGGAAGCTTCACCCAAACGTTTTACCTTTTTAGCAGTTTCCGATACCGTTTCACGAATGGTAGAGATACCAGCCACCGTACGGTTCATAGCTGCGTCACCCGCTTTTACCATTTCATTGGACTGTTGCACTTGTTCGGCAGCTTGGAGCGCGCGAGCTGACATCCCCTCACTGGCAACCATCACGCGCTGGAGTTGGTCTAGGGCGTTAGAAATTGCCTCTACCTGTTCGTTGGCTTCTGATGCTACCTTTTTGACCGCCATGTCGTTGCCTTCAGCCGTTTGGGTCACTGATGTTGCAGCGCCCTGCACCTGTCCCACAATTTGCCGCAAGCTGCGGATAATTGCGTTGTAAGAGTCAGCCACGGTCCCAATTTCATCTGGGGTGACGTTTGCACGCACCGTCAAGTCACCACGACTGACCGGATCCACTTCCATTAGCAGTTCCAACGCACGTTTTTGCAAGAATTCTTTTTGTTGCTTTTGCTCTAGGACACTGGCATCAGCTTCCATTCGGGCTTCTTGTCGTGCAAGTTCAACTCGTTCAGTTTCAGCGGTTTGATCTTCAAGGAGAGTTTCTAGATCCGCAGCCATCTTATTGATGTTGCTACCCAGAACTGCAAATTCATCTTCCCCAACCACATCAACGCGAGCATCCAGTTCACCTTGTCCAATTTTCTCCACTGCTTTAGCTGCTGCTTGAATCGGTCGGGTGGCACGGTCAGCTAAAACTGCACCAAGTAACCCGATCAAAGCTGCCGCCACTGCCGTTCCTAACGTGATAGAGAATAGGAGTTCGCTCACTGATTTGAATGCAGTTTTGGTCTCAATAGTATAGGCGATCCCCCACTTCAGATCTGGCATTCCCTGAAAGGCTTGGGTTGGTACAAACGCATTCAGGGTTTCCACGGTCTTTTGATTTAAGTCATAACCGATCCAAGTGCCAGGTTTGCCGCTGGCACGTAGTTTAGCCAGTCCATCAGGAAAGTCTGTATTGGCGTCATGGCCCACTTGTTCTTTCTCTGTGGCCATGAAGATTTTGCCGAAATTGTCAAAAAAGTGGTAATTAGTTTGATTCTTTAAGTCACCATAATTTGCAATGACTTTTGCTAAGTCTTTGACGGGCATGCGAGTCCGTATGACGGCAATTGTTTTTCCTGTCACAGAATCTTTGATTGGGGCCGCAAAGAAAATATTGGCAATCTTCGTCACTTTCGAGATGATGGGCTCGCTTACGTAGGGCTTACCCGTTTTGAGCGCAATCTGGAAATATTCTCGGTCCGCATTATTCGCAGGTGCTTTTTCTTTACCTCCGTTAACAATAAGGTTGCCATCCACCCCATAGATTGCGATACTGTCGTAAACCTGGTAGGTTTCGGCAAATTGCGTCAAAACTTTCTGTTTGTCCTGAAGGCTTATGGATGCGCTCAGTGTCGAGTTTCGGAAAATTGGCAAGTTTGCTAGAACTTGTACGTCGCCATAGCGCTCAAAGACAAATCGCGTCAGTTTGTCAATCGCCTCAACCGCCTTGTGTTGGTGAGTATTGACGATCTGTTGAGTCTCGGCTTTGCTGGCCAAGGTATAAGCAATGCCACCCACAGCTATAGTGGGGATTGTTCCTAGGGCGATCGCCAAAGCCGTAGCCTTGGCCCGCAAGCTAAGGGCAGACCACTTAAACCGAGACTTTTTGGCTGGATTGGCCAAAGCATTTGATGCATAACCCTGATACGTTAAAACCTGTTCGCCAGATCGCTCAGAAGCTGATTCATCAGAAGAATCTGGAATGTCCGAAGATAATTTGTTCATGACCATAGTAATTGCGCTCTTGAGTAAAAATTAAAACGTTGTGAAACCCAGTCCCTTACCCGACAGAAGAAAGTCGCGACCCAGAATGACCGAGCCTAAGCCAGCCCCCCCATTGCTGGGATGAACTCACCGTCGAACTTAGAAAATTCTGCGATGGCTCAATCGCGAATACGATTATTTCAAGCCATCCATCATTGCCTCTGCATCTAAAACCAAGAAGACATTGCCCTTGGGATCTGACCAACACCCTTGGATGCAACGCACCAAATTGGGAGAGAGATGTTGCATGGGAG